>JAYTOQ010001068.1:0-4250 GCA_043747665.1 Polyangiaceae bacterium
GCCGCGGCCTTCGCGTCCTCGAGCGTCGCGTGCCACGTGTGCGCGATGCTCGTGTCCGCCTTGTCGAGACGGAGCATCGAGTAACCCGCGCCGTCGGCGAGAATGCGCAGCGCGACTGGATCGGGCAGAGGCGCGACGCCGCCGCGGCCCACCATCATCGAGACGTGGGCCTTCGATCCGCTCACGTGCTTGAGGTCGGCGCGCCAGGCCTCTCTGGTCGTCGCGTTCGCGCGTCCGGACATCGCCTCATGATATCCTGTTCGGCCCCATGAGCCATCCCGAGCCGAGCGTCGCCACACGACTCGACGAGACAGTCCGCGCCGTACGCGCCAAGGTTAGCGGCTTCACGCCGCGCGTCGGCGTCGTCCTCGGCAGCGGCCTCGGCGCCTTCGCCGACGGCCTCGCCGATCTCGTCAAGGTGCCCTACGAGACGCTACCGCACCTCCCCGCGTCGAAGGTGGTGGGCCATGCCGGCAACCTCTGCTTCGGACGCGTCGAGGATGTACCTGTAGTCTGCATGCAGGGCCGCGTGCACCTGTACGAGGGCCACCCGATCTGGCAGGTCGTGCACGGCGTGCGCACCATGGCGCGCCTCGGCGTCGGCTGCGTGCTCATCACCAACGCGGCGGGCGGGCTCGAGGCGGGCTGGGCGGCCGGTGATCTCATGATCGTCAGCGACCATCTCAACCTCATGTACCAGCACCCGCTCATGGGTCCGAACGACGACGCGCTCGGCACACGCTTCCCCGACATGACCAAGGCGTACGACGCCACGCTGCGCGCGCAGCTCCTCGAGGTCTCGAAGGCCACGAACCTGCCGCTGCGCGAGGGCATCTACGCCGGCCTCCCCGGCCCTTCGTACGAGACGCCCGCCGAGATCCGCATGCTGCGCGTCCTCGGCGCGCAGGCGGTCGGCATGAGCACGGTGCCCGAGGTGATCGCGCTCCGTCACATGCGCATGCGCGTCGCCGCGCTCTCGTGCATCACCAACATGGCGGCCGGGCTCGGCACGGGCGAGCTCGATCACAAGGAGGTCGAGGCGACCGCGAAGGCGCGTCGCGCCGATCTCCAGCGTCTCCTCCAGGGCTGGATCATGAAGGCAGGGCAACCGTCGTGAAGAAGAAGACCAAGGTCGCGAAGACCAAGATCAAGACAAAGACCAAGACCGCAAAGGCAACCGCCAAGGCGACCATCAAGCCGACGCACGTGCCGGCCTCGCTGCTCGATCAGCTCGTGCAAGAGGCAACGGCGGTGCGCGAGCGCGCGTATGCGCCGTACTCGAACTATCGCGTCGGCGCCGCCATCGCGACCAGGCAGGGGTCGATCTTCGTCGGCTGCAACGTCGAGAACTCCACGTTCGGCGCGACCATCTGCGCAGAGCGTGGCGCCATCATGCAGATGGTGGCGTTCGGCGAGACCGAGCCGATCGCCTGCGCGGTCGTCACGAAGGACGGCGGCTCGCCGTGCGGGATCTGCCGCCAGGTCCTCGCCGAGTTCGCGCCGGATATGCCGATCGTGATGGTCGGCCTCGCGTCGGCCGAGGGCGAGAGCGGCCACGTCGTCCAGCTGAAGGACCTCCTGCCGCTCGCCTTCCGTCTCGAGAATTGACGCCGGCCCCTCGGTTCTTTCGTCGCCTTCGTGGCCTTTGCGGCCCTTGTAGGTCGTGGGCCGTGGCCCCCAGCGTAGCGGGGGGGCCGCCCCTGCCGGGTCTTTGCAGGCTGCACGGAAAGAGCTGATCTCCCTGGAAATGAGGGTCAGGCGACTCAGTTCATCTCTGGCGCGACTCCTGCTCTCATCGAGCCGACGCCATGAGACACCTCAGCCGACTCGGGATGTTTGGACTCGCGCCGCTCACCCTCGTGCTCGGCGCCGTCGCCGTGCCCGGCGCCGCCTCGCTCGCCGCATGCAGCACGTCTGCATCGCCGGACACGGGCCCCGGCGTCAGCTCGGTCCTCTTCATAAAGAGGCAGCACACGTCGGTCACCGATCAGGGCGTGAGCGTCGACGTCGCGGGCGGCAACGGCCAGGTCCTCGACTACGACCGCTACGTCCCGGGTGGCTCGCTCGTGCTGCTCTCGCCGGCGCGTCCCGACGGCACGCTGAAGAACATCACCGCGGACTACCCGACCGCCGACTTCAACGGCGCCGACGTCTCGTTCGATGCGCAGCAGGTCGTCTTCTCGATGAAGCGCGATCCGCAGGACCGCTATCACATCTACACCGCGCAGCTCGCTCCCGGCGGCGACGGCAAGTTCGAGATTCACCAGAAGACCGGCGGCGATCGCGACGACATCAACCCGATCTACCTGCCGGGCGCGCGCATCGCCTTCGTCACGAACGAGATGTACACGGCGATGGGAACCCGCGCCGACGAGTACGAGCACGGCCGCGCCGTCACGCAGCTCGCGACCATCTCGGTCGACGGCGGCGACGCCGATCGCCGGCTCGCCTCGCAGAACCTCTCGCACACCGTCGCGCCGTGGATCCGCCACGACGGCAAGATCGGGTACTCGCGCTGGGAGCACCTCGGCGGCGTCAACGACGTGAAGCTCTTCGCGGCGAACCCCGACGGCACGCAGATGCTCGCGGTCGGCGGCCAGCACGGCAAGCCGTCCAACGCGCTCTTCAGCGTGCGCGAGATCTCGCCGAACGTGATGATCGGCATCGCCACCACGCGTAACCGCACCATCCACGCCGGCGCGCTGATCAAGATCGACTCGCGAAACACCGCCGATCCGGTGTGCATGGACGCTCACGCGACGAGCGCCGACCAGACCGGACACGCGTGCCTCGACGAGGAGAACACGCAGTTCGAGATCCTCACGCCCGACGTCCCGACCGGCAACGGCCCGTCGCCCGTCGGTCGCTACCGCGAGCCGTCGATGCTGCCCGACGGTCGGATCCTCGTGTCGTGGGCCGACGGCCCCGTCAACGATCTCTCCGAGCAGTCGGTCACGCCGCCGGACTTCGGCGTCTACATCTACGATCCCGCGACCAAGAAGAACAACCTCGTCTTCAACGACCGCAGCACGTGGGAGCTCAACGCGCTCGCCGTCGCAGAGCGGGCGGAGCCGCCGGTCATCGGCGACCTCGTCAGCAAGAACCAGGATCCCGGCACGCCCGTCCGCATCGGCTCGCTCGACATCAAGAAGACGAGCCTCAAGGACACCGTAAAGGGCGGACAGTATGGCGACAAGGGCGTCGGCCTCGACGTCGCGCTCAAGGACGCCGTGAAGGTCCGCGTCATCGAGGGCTTCTCGAGCGAAGGCGCGAAGGGCGTCTCGATGTTCGGCCTCACCATGGATGAAGGCGCCGCCATCCTCGGCGAGGCCACCGTCGAGCCCGACGGCAGCTGGCTCGCCGAGATCCCGCCGTTCATCCCGGTCCACCTCCAGCCCATCGACAAGTGGGGCATGGCCATCCGCAACCAGCGGCTCTGGATCCAGGGTATGCCCGGCGAGGATCGCCGCTGCGTCGGCTGTCACGAGCAGCGCTCGGGGATCGGCGCGCCGACCCTCGGTCAGAACCCGACCGTCGCAGAGCAGCGGCAGGCGCAGCAGTTCGTGCAGCCGATCGCCGAACGCGTGGAGTTCCCGTGGGCGCTCGACCTCGCGAAGTATCCCGACGCGAAGGCGAAGACCGTCGTGCAGGACGTCCTCGACAAAAAGTGCGTGTCCTGTCACTCGGGCGGCTCGAACGATCCGTTCGCGGGCAAGAGCTACACGGTCACGTCGACCACGCCCGCGACCGGCGCGTCCAAGGCTTACGTCATCCCATACCTCGATCTGTCGAACCGCCCCATCACGGTCGTCTACGACCGCAAGGTGTCGACGTACCCGGCGTCGTACGTGTCGCTCTTCTTCCCGGCCACCATGGAGCTCGGAATGGGCAATGCGAAGCCGACCGGAGACATCCCGCCGAAGTGGGCCATCGTGAACAACGCGCGTGAGTCGCAGCTCATCAAGAAGCTGAACGTGAAGGCGGCCGACGGCACCTTCGCCTACGGCGTCCCCGCGATGCATCCCGAGGACAAGGGCATCACCCTCACCGACGAGGAGCGCTCGACGCTCGTTCGCTCCATCGACGTGGGTGGCCAGTTCTACTCGCGGCAGAACACCGGCTTCGTCTCCTTCACGGGCGACCCCGTCGCCCCCGGCCTGAAGTACTGAGGAGCCAAGAGAGAACACCATGCGCTCCATCAAGACCAAGCTCGGTATGAACAGCCCCTTCAGCGCTCGCTTCGCGAGCAG
>JAYTOQ010001069.1:0-9166 GCA_043747665.1 Polyangiaceae bacterium
GTGAGACCGATGGCTCTCGTCGCGTGGCGTGGCGTGGCGTGGCGTGGTGGAAGGACGGGGCGTCATTCCTCCTCGTCCGCTCGGCGAGCCTGCGGCTCCTCGGCCTCGTCTACTTCGTCGCGTTCGTCTCCACCATCCGGCAGGGTCCGGCCCTCATCGGCGAGCACGGCCTCCTGCCGGCGCATGACTGGCTCGACGACATCGCGCGCGCCGCCTCATCTCGTCAACAGGTACGGCGCGTTCGGCAGCATCAGCCGCGTCCGCAACGAGGTGGTGCTGCAAGGCACGCGCGACGAGGAGCTGACCGACACGACGCGCTGGGAGGACTACGAGCTCCCGTGCAAGCCGGGCGACGTCATGCGACGACCGTGCATCGTCAGCCCGTAGCACTACCGGATCGACTGGCAGATGTGGTCCGCCGCCATGTCGACCTGCGACGAGGAGCGCTGGATGGGTGCCCTCGTCGACAAGCTCCTGCGCGGCGACCGCAGCGTCGCGCCGCTGTTCGCGCACGATACATTCGCCGATGCGCCGATGCGCTTCGTGCGCGCCGAGCTCTATCGCTACGAGCTCACGCCGCGCGGGGCCGCGGCATGGTGGGCGAACGCGCGGCGGCGAGTCCATGCGCCCGACGGCAGAGGACGACCCGGACCTCGAGGCGTTCATTCGCCAGAACGGGCTGCGACGACGCTGAGGTCACTTCTTCTTCGATTTCGCCTTCGCCTTCGCCTTCGCCTTCGCCTTGGGAGCGGGCTTCTTCTTCGGCGCGGCCGGCTGCTTCCTTTTCGGCGCGGCCGCCTTCTTCTTCGTCGCGGCCGCCTTCTTCGTCGCGGCCGGCTGCTTCTTCTTCGGTGCGGCCGCCTGCTTCTTCGGCGCGGCCGGCTGCTTCTTCGCAGCCGCTTTCTTCTTCGGTGCGGCCGCCTTCTTCGACTTCTTGCGCGCGGGCTCGTCGCGCACGGTCGGCGCGCCCCATCCGTCGTACTCGCCGTCGAGCGGCAGGATGACGTCGAGGATCTCTGCGGAGAAGCGATCCGGCTTGCCCTCCTCGAGGGTCTCCGCGCGATGGAACGCGAGCTCGAAGCGGCCTTCCTCGTCCGCGTCGGCGAGGCCGTCGATGGTGAAGTGAGCGGCGAGGAGCTTCTTCTCCGCCTTCTTCGCGGCGGCGTTCGACGGAAAGGTCGCGACGTGATCGACGTCGCGCGGCTCATCAAGCTGATCACCGTGCTCCGCGAGCTCGTCGACGATGAGCCGGTTCCAGATCCCCTGGAGCGCGTAGGCGTCGGGGAAGAGTGCATCGATGTAAAACCGCCACTCCGGATCGTCGTCGACCTGAACCTCGGATTCGTACGGATGCGTGTCGGCCACGATCGCCGTTGCCTCCGCCGCGGTGAGCTTCTTCTTCACGTAGAACACGAAGGTCGCCACGCCGCGGAGGTCGTAGAAGCCCACGCAGATGGCGCCCGCGGCTCGCGCGAGCCGCTCGGTCATCTTGGTCTGGAGCGCGTCGAGGTCCTCCATTTCGCCCTCCGAGCGCAGGCCGTCGGCCTCGGGCTCGAGCATGGGCATCGACACGGTGACGCGCGTGGGATGGGTCGCTCGCGGCTCCTGCTCGAGGTCGACGACGAACGCGGCAGGCGCCCCGTCGACATCCGCGGGGTAGAACGTCCCCGTGAACGAGGGCTCGAAAGTGGAAGACGTAGAGGATCGCGCCATGGGTCCTCTATCGCACGATCGGGCCGTTTACGTGATCACTTCCGGCACGATGCGCAAGGGCGTCCGCCGAGTACCATGCCCCGGGAAGATCTCGGCGATGCTGCGAGCCCTGTAGTCGAAGATCCGCGCGAGCGTTCGGCGCACCACGAGCCCGTGGGCGAGCACGCCGAGCACGCCGAGCGGCAGCGCATAGCGGACGTGATCGGTCATGCGCGTTCCGCCCGGGACGTCGCTGAACGTATGGGTGTGCTCCCACAGCCGGTACGGTCCCTTGACCGAGCTGTCGACGAAGCACCGCGTCGGCTCGAAGCGATCGATGCGGGTGCGCCAACCGAACGGGAGGCCGAAGAGCGAGAGCCGGTAATCGATGAGGGTTCCTTCCCCCATGACGATCGGCTGCGGCGTCGTGATGCGAAAGTGCAGGAAGCGAGGCGTGATCCGCTCGAGGTTCGCGGCATCCGCGAAGAGCTCGAAGACCTCGGCGCGGGGACGATCGATTATCTGCTCGCGCTCCAGCGTGAAGATCTTCACAGCGCCGCCGATGACAACGGCGAACGCGCGGCGGCCGGGAGGAGGCTGGCCAGGGCGCCCGCGAGCGTGGGGTGCACGAAGCGATAGCCCGCGTCGGTCGCTCGTGCCGGCACGACGTGCTGCGACGCGAGGACGACGTTGGCTGCTTCGCCGAGCGCGATGCGCAACGCGAATGCCGGCGCGGGGAGCAGCGCCGGTCGGCGGACCGCCTTCCCCAGCGCGCGGGTGAACGTCACGTTTTGCACGGGCTGCGGGGCCGCGGCGTTCACCGGACCGCTGAGGTGATCGTTCGCGGCGGCGAACCGGAGGAGGCCGACGATGTCGTCGATGTGAATCCACGGCATCCACTGCTTGCCGTCTCCGAGACGACCGCCCACGCCCAGGCGAAAGAGCGGGAGCATCTTCGCGAGCGCCCCGCCCTCCGTCGCGAGCACGATGCCGATGCGGAGCGACACGACGCGGATGCCCAGGTCGCGTGCTCGCGCAGCTTCTTCTTCCCAGGCCCGGCAGACATCCGCCAGGAAGCCCGCCGCCGGCGCGCTGTCCTCCGTGAGCAGCTCGTCGCCGCGCGAGCCATAGATGCCGACCGCCGACGCGCAGACGAGGACCCGCGGCCGCGCGGATTGCTCGAGGTCCGCGAAGGCACGAACCAGCGCCCGCGTGCTGTCGACGCGGCTCAGCAGGATGCGGTCCTTCTTCGCGGTGTCCCACCGCCCGTCCACCACCGGCTCACCGGCGAGATGGAACACCGCATCGACCTCGCGCAGCGCCGCGGTCGGCAGCGGAGACTCGCCGTCCCACGTCACGGTCTCGGCCGCGTGATTCACCGCGCGACCGCGACCACGCGTGGTCGCCACGACGTCGCTGCCGAGCTCGGCCGCGAGCGCTTGTCCGACCATCCCCGAAGCGCCGGTGACCAGCGCCCGATGACCCGGAGCGCTTGTCCATAGTTGAGTCATACCCTGGACGTAGTGTCGACAAATGCCGTCGTCAACGCCACCCCTGGCGCCGCGCTCCGCGCCGCGTTCCGCAGGGCCGCGGAGTCGGATCGCTGCATGGGACTACCTGCGGGGCGCTTTCCTCGGTAAGGGAGGGAGGGACGGTTTTTTCGCCGTCCGAGACAGCGCCTAAAATCCGTGACCGCCACAAGCTCCGCTTCGCACCGTTCTCGGGTCGTGCATCAATCGCATCGCCCGACCTCGTTCTGGCTTCGCCTCCTCGAGCAGCGCCGCGCGCGCATTCACGACGAGAAGCTCGATCTCTCGGTGCCGATCGAGTGGGACAGCCCCGAGGAGCAGGACGCCGCCATCCGCTTCTTCAACGCGGCGTTCGCCGCCGAGGAGTCCGGGCTTCGCCAAGCGCACGAGATCGCGGACGATGTCCGTTCCTGGGACCCCGAGCTCGCCGAGACCCTCCGCCTCTACGGCGACGAGGAAGGCTGGCACCGGGAGCTCATCACCGAGTTCCTGACGTACCTCGGGGGTACGGTCCGGCCGATGGGGCCGACCACCTCGACCTTCTACAAGCTCTACGCGCGGGCCGAGAAGCACGAGACGATCATCCTCACGAACCTCATGTTCGAGACCATCGGTGCGACCACGTACCGCCTCGCGCTAGGCACCGCGAAGCCGCGTCCGGCGATCCGTCAGATGCTCACCATCCTGACCCGGGACGAGTCGTTCCACGTCCCGCTCAACGTCCACTTCCTGCGGCGCATCCTGGAGCGCCAGGGTCCCGACGCGTTGAAGCGGCTGCGGCCGCTGTACCACGTGCTCACGGCGGCGCTGATGGCGTCGGCGGCAGCGAGCCGCCGTCGTGCGAAGCCCTTCGATCACATCCCGTTCAAGACACTCGCGCGCGCGTACGCCGAGCATCTGGGCCGCCTCTTCACGCACGCCGAGGACTTCGGACTGAAGCCCTCGCGCGCGCTGCTCGCGACGGTGGGCCTCCGCCGCTCGGATCTGCTCGGCGAGGACGACGTCCTCTCGGTGCAGGCCGCGGAGCGCAACGCCGACCGCTCGCAGGTCGTCGTCTCGGCGCTCTAGCTCGCGCGCCGCGCGCCGCTTCGATCAGTCGTCGCGCTTTCGGCGCCAGATCGCCACGACGTTGGCGGTCACGAGGAGTGGCGCGAGCGCGCCCGCGATGGGGCGCACGTGCGGCCACCGTACCGTCACCGCGAGCGCCGCGACGATGCCGAGCGTCATGGGCCACAAGCGGCGCTCCAGCGACGACGTGAGCAGCGCCGCGATCGTCGCCCAGACACCGAGCTGGATGATCCGCGTACTCCGCAGATCGACGCCGAGCGCGTACGTCGTGAAGAAGAGGCCCGCCTGCGCCACCAGCATCACCGCGACCGCGCCCATCAGCCGTCGATTGAACGGCGTCTTCATCATGTCGCGTGCGATGACCCACGCGAAGAGGAGGAGCGGCAGCTCCACCAGCGAGGTGACGGCGAAGCGGAGATGCGTGACCGCGCCGAGCGGATCGGTGAACTGCGACGCCGCCCATGTGACTCCGAGGGCCACGAAGAAGATGCGCCGCGCACGGAGGCCGGTGTCCTGATCGTGGGCGTGCGCGAGCTGCGCGAGACGTTCGCGCTCCTTCGTCTCCTTCGTCGCCGCGTCCCGCACACGCGCCGCTAGACGCGCATCGACCTCGGGCGTCTCCTCGAGGAGCGCCATCGCCACGCGAGGGTCACGCGAGAGCTCGTGCTCGATGACGAGCGTCGCTGCCGCCTCGAGGCCCTTGCGCGCCGTGTCGTTCTCGGGCCACATGTGAAGCGCCTCGCGAAACGCGAAGCGACACTCGCCGTAAAGATCGTAGATCTCGCGTCTCTCGCCGGCTTGCCGGCAGGCGTCGCGCAGGCCGTCGAGGGCACGCTCTGCCTGGAGCACGACGTGCTCCGAGTCGCGCAGCCGCAGGAAATCCAGGACGCCGCGGCGCAAGGTGGCGGCATCGGCGAAGCGGGCCGACGGCTCCTTCGCGAGCGCGCGCGCGCAGATCGCGGCGAGGCTCGGCGAGACGTCGGCGGGCACGACGGGCGGCGTCGCGGCGATCGACTCGAAGGTCTTTGTCACCGTCGGCTTGTCGTGCGGTGGATGCCCGGTCGCGAGCTCGAAGAGCACGGCGCCGAGCAGGTACACGTCGGTGTGCGGGCCGAGCGGCGCATCGACCGCCGCCACCATCTCCGGCGCGGCATACGCGAGCGTGCCCGCGAGATCGCGTGACACGCCGGCTCGCGGAAGATGCGCGGCTGCCTCGTCGTTCAAGGCCAGCGCGAGCCCCCAGTCGAGGAGGTACACCTCGCCGAAGCTGCCGAGCATCACGTTCGCCGGCTTGATGTCGCGATGCATGACGCCCTTGGCGTGCGCGAACTCGACGATCTCGCAGACGCGCACGAACGTGCGCAGGTTCTGCTCGAGGAGATCGCGCGCGCCGCGCGTTCGCGCCCACTCCTCGTCGGCCCGCAGCGCTTCCCACGTCGCGCCGCGAATGCGGCGCATGACGACGACGGGACCATCCTCGCCGCGAAGGATGTCGTGGACAGGGACGACGCCGGGGTGCTCGAGGAAGCCCGTGACCCAGGCCTCCTGGAGCATGCGCTCGGCCTGCGCCGGCGTGGCGTCGGGCGGGGTGGTCTTGATGGCGACGGTGCGAGCCAGCGAGCGCTGCACCGCCGCACGCACCACGCCCATCCCGCCTTCACCGATGATCTCACCGACGGCGAGCGCGGACATCGACGAGAGAGGCGAGAGCGTCGAAGGAGCCTCGACACCGCCCCGCTCGCCGGTGAATGCACGCTGCGTCAGCGCATCTCCGCTATCGAGCGCGACCGTTTCGGCGACGCCGGCGAGCTGCGTACGATCGTCCGCCATCTCTGGATGGGGATGGTACTATTTCAGTCCAGTGTCCGCATCGCAGAGCGAAGCGCCTCCGCACACGCAACAGCTGCACCTCCCGATCGACGACTTCGGCTCGAGGTCGCCGGGACCGGGAATTCCGCGGCCGACGCGTGTATTTTGCAACCGAAACCTGAAGCTGAGCGGCATCTCGTGGATCGGCTTCGATATGGACTACACGCTGGCGATCTACGATCAGCCGGCGATGGACGACCTGTCGATCCGCGCCACCATCGAAAAGCTGATCAAGCGCGGCTACCCGGACTTCATCAAGACCGTGCCCGTCTCGACACAGTTCCCGGTGCGCGGGCTACTGATCGACAAGCGCTTCGGGCACGTCCTGAAAATGGACCGCTACAAGCACGTCCACAAGGGCTACCACGGCTTCCGCGAGCTCACGAAAGAGGAGCTACGCGCGCTCTATCACTCGAAGAAGATCCGACCCGCGACGCCGCGCTACCATTGGATCGACACGCTCTACGCGCTGAGCGAGGTGGCGACCTACGCCGCGCTCGTCGATGCGATGGAGAAGAAGGGCTACGCCGTCGACTACGCGAAGCTCTTCACCGACATCCGCGAGTGCATCGACGAGGCGCATCGTGACGGCACCATCCTCGACGAGGTGTCGAACAACCTTCCCCACTTCGTTCATCGCGATCCCAACCTGGCCCCCGCGCTGCACAAGCTGCGCAGCGCCGGGAAGAAGCTGTTTCTCCTCACCAACTCGCGTGCCGGCTACACCGAGAAGATGATGACGTACCTGCTCGGGGGCGCGATGAGCGAGTACCCGAAGTGGCAGAACTTCTTCGACGTGGTGATCGTCGCGGCCACCAAGCCGATCTTCTTCACCGAGCGGCGGCCGCTCCTCGAGCGCGACGGCGAGACCACCAGGCCCGCGCAGCCGCCGCTGGAGCGCGGAAAGATCTACGAGGGCGGCAACCTCCAGGACGTGGAGCGCGCGCTGGGAGCGACCGGAGACGAGGTCCTCTACGTCGGCGACCACATCTACGGCGACATCCTGCGGTCCAAGAAGGACAGCGCGTGGCGCACTGTGATGATCATGCAGGAGCTCGAGACGGAGATCGCCGCGTACGAGTCGTGCAACCAGGACTTCAAGGCGATCGAGCAGCTCGACGATCAGCGCGAGCACCTCGAGGACGATCTTCGCTACTACCAGGCACGCATCAAGGAGCTCACGCGTCACATCGAGCATGCGTCGGGCAAGAGCCACGCGCCGCGCGCCGACAGCAGCACGCGTGACCTCGCGGCGCTGGCCGCCGAGGCGAAGCCGGCTCCGACGCAAGGTGCCGCTGCGACGGGCGTGAACGGCAGCAATGCCGAGCTCGAGGCCGATCGCATGCGATTCAAGCGCGCCGTCGAGCGCATTCGCGGCAAGCTCCGGCAGATCGAGGCCGAGGTGACGGCGATGGAGCGGCGCATCGATCTCCGCTTCCACCCGTACTGGGGCTCGCTCCTCAAGGAGGGGGCCGAGCAGTCGAGCTTCGGCAAGCAGGTCGACGACTATGCTTGCTTGTATACCTCACGCGTTTCCAACTTCCTCGCGTACTCGCCGCAACAGACGTTCCGCAGCCCGCGCGATGTCATGGCTCACGAGATCGGGATGTAGTACGTCGGGGGCATGACGCTTCCGCGTGGACGGATCAAGGTTGCCCCCGAGGACTTCGTCGTCGAGGAGCTGCCGGCCTACGAGCCGAGCGGTGAGGGCACGCATCTCTTCCTGAGGTTCGAGAAGAAGAACCTCACGACCGATGCTGCCGTCCGCATCATCACCAAGGCGCTCGGCATCGAGATGCGCGACGTCGGCATCGCCGGCATGAAGGACAAGGTCGCGGTCACCACCCAGTGGGTGTCGGTGCCGGCACCCGCAAAGGCCGTGGATCTCGAGGAGCGCGCCAAGGCGCTCACCCTCGACAACATCACGGTCCTCGACGCGAAGCGCCACGGCAACAAGCTGAAGACCGGGCACCTCAAGGGCAATCGCTTCGACATCCTCGTGCGCGACGTGGAGGACGACGCAGTGCCAGCAATCCTGGAGGCGATGGAGCGCTTCTCGAAGGAGGGCGTGCCCAACCTGTTCGGCGTCCAGCGCTTCGGCAAGGAAGGCGACAACGCACAGCGCGCGCGCGCGTGGCTCACGGGCAAGGAGCGCGCGCCCGGCGATCCGCGGCTGCGGCGCTTTCACTTCTCGGCGCTCCAGTCCGCGGTCTTCAACGCGGTCCTCGACGCGCGCGTCGCCGACGGCACGTGGAACAAGGCCGTCCTCGGTGACCTCCTCAAGAAGGAGGACACCGGCGGCATCTTCGTCTGCACAGACGTTCAGGCCGACCTCGAGCGCGCGGATCGCGGCGAAGTCTGTCCGACCGGGCCGATCGTGGGCGCACGGATGAGGTCCGCCGAGGGAGCCATCAAGGAGCTCGAAGAGCGGCTCGCTGTCCCGTTTCTGGAGGGGGTCGATCTCGAACGCGCGCGATCCCTCGGAGAAGGCACGCGAAGGGCGCTAAGGCTACGTGTCACCGGGTGCTCAGTCGCACAAGTGATGAATAGTAAAGGTGTTCCCGGCGACGATGAAACTGATAATCGGAAGCAGCCGGGCTCGCTGCGTGTTCAATTCGTGCTACCCAAAGGGGCCTACGCAACGACCGTTCTCGCGAACGCTTTCGACCTGATCGACGGCTCCCGCGACGGAAAACCAGGCGCCCTCGAAGCGCCCGGATCCGAGGACGGGCTCGATTCGATGACACCGCCCGACGCCAAGGCAGAGGAAGAATGATCGAGAGAGTGAAGAGCGCGATGGTCGGCCTCGGGGCTGGCTGGGTCCTCATCTTGATGTTGGTCCTCAGCGTGGTCTCGCTCGCAGTCATGCTCGAGCGCGCGTGGCTGTACTGGTCGCTGCGCGACGACGTGCCGACGCTGATGCGCGACCTCGGACGTCTCCTCCGCGCCGGCGATCTCGACGGCGCCCGCAAGCGCCTCGAGGCGTCACCGAGCGCCGAGGCCGCGGT
>JAYTOQ010001070.1:0-8477 GCA_043747665.1 Polyangiaceae bacterium
AAGCTCATCGGCGAGATCGAGAAGCTGTTCCCGCAGGTGCAGCAGATCGTCGCATCGAGCGATTTTGGGCGAGATGCTATCGAGAAGGCGAAGGCCATCGTCGACAAGGCGCGCGCCGCCATCGAGAAGCGAGACGCCGCGGCCGTGAAGGAGCAGATCGAAGGGCTCACGCGGACGCACCGGATGTTCAAGGGGGTCGTTGCGAAGACGTAAGGCCGTCCTCGCGACGAAACTGAAGTGACGAACGAGCCCGAGGACAAGCCTTCAGGGGGGGAGGACCAAGACGACGACTCTGCGGACGACGCGGAGCAGGACCGCCCCACGGTCGCTCCGCCGTTCGATCCGGTCGCCTTCGCTCAGGAGGTGCTTGGCGGAAAGCCTTCGCCTGCCGCCGGTACGCCCGCGGTGAAGACTGCGCCCGGCGGTCTCCGTCAGGAGCCGGCGCCCCGGTCCTCGCTCGAGGGCGCGCCCTCGGGTCGGAAGACGCCGCTCGGCGTGGGAAAGGTTGGGCGCCCGACGCCGCTCGGCGTGGGCCGGCCGCCGCTGCCGACGTACAGCGATCCCGAGGAGCTCGAGGACGCGCGCCGCCGCTCGCAGGTGTCGGAGCCCGCGCACGGTGGGCACGGGCGGCCCACGCCGAAGGGCCTCCTCTCTCTCGCGAACGCGCGGATCCCCTCGAACCTCCCGCCGCGTAAGGAGAGCACAAACACGTTCGCCGCCGTGGACCGCGAATGGGAGGAGCTCGCGACGAGCCCCCCGCCGGCGATGCAGCAGGGCCTCATCGACGCCATCTCGCGCGGTGACTCCCCGCCGCCGACGAGAGACGCCCCCGACCTCGCCGCGCTCGCCGCCGCGCACGCCTCTGCCGCGCGCTCGGTGCCGCCGCAGGCGGTCACGCCTCCCCCGCCGGCCATCCTCCCCCCACCTCCCACGGCGCAGGAGATGAACGATCGCGTCTCGCTCGGTGACTACACCGGCGCGCTCGAGATCGCCGAGAAGCTGCTCGACGTCGACCCCGACGACGAGGCCATCAAGGTGGTCGCCGAGAGCTGCCGGGGCATCCTCAAGCAGATGTATACTGCACGCATCGGCCCGCTCGACCGGGTGCCCCTGGTGATGGTCGCCCGCGATCAGCTGCGCTGGCTCTCCATCGATCACCGCGCCGGCTTCGTGCTGTCACTGGTCGACGGCGTGTCGAGCCTCGAGATGATCCTGGACGTGAGCGGCATGCCGGAGCTGGACACGCTGCGGATCCTCTCCGAGCTCGCGCAGCAGCGGATCATCTCCTTCCGCTGATCGTTCCGCTTACGCGTCGGCGCGTTCGCGCAGCACCTCGCGCACCTTCCCTGAAATCGAAACCGCGCAGGTCGTTTGCGCATTTGGCGCAAGTCGAACTTCGTAAGCGCTCCTGTGAATACCTGCAAGGTACCCGCAGTCTCATAGCCGCGCTCTGAGCTCCTCGCCTCGAGCGCCGCGATCTTCGGCGTGTTCGAGCGACCCTCGTGCGTCTTCACCCATCGGTTTCACCGGGCTTTTACGGAGGTTTTCCATGCGTTGCCTGCCTTCCATCCTCGCCGCGTCCGCCGTTTGCTCGTTCGGTCTTCTCGCGTTCACCGCGGGCGAGGCTCGCGCCGATGACGCGCACCCCGTCACCTCCGCCCCGGCCGCCCCGGCCGCCCCGGCCGAGAAACCGCAGGCGGACGCCGACGAGCCCGAGTTGAAGCGCATCTCCCTAGAGCTAAACCCGCTCGCGTTCGCGATCGGTCGTTACGGCGTCAACGGCGAGTACATGCTCGCTCGCCATCACGCGGTCGTCCTGAACCCGTTCTATGCGCACGCGGCGGTCACCTCGACGCTCAACGGCAAGGAGCTCGACGGCGGCTCGCTGAGCGGCTTCGGCGGCGAGGCCGGCTACCGCTTCTACACCGGCAGCAAGGGCGCGAACGGCTTCTTCGTCGGGCCTTCGGTGCTCTTTGCGACCTATTCGCAGAGCGGCGGTCTCGCCAACGCCCCCAGCCAGTCGTTCACCAGCGTCGGCGGCGCGCTCGACGTAGGCGGACAGTTCATCATCGGCCCGGGGGTGGTCGTAGGCTTTGGCGGCGGCGTGCAGTATACGTCAGTCAGCAAGGACGCCGGCGACACCTCGAGCCTGAACCTCGCAAGCGCGATTATCGCGGGCGGCGGCGTGCGTCCGCGCATCCTCCTCGCGGTGGGCTACTCATTCTGAGCGAGCTCTCGCGCTGAGGGGCAAGAGCGTTCCCTGAGCCGACGGCGTCGGAGCCCGCATGAGAGTGCGTCGCTCCGACGTCTCATTTGGTCACCGTGGTCGCAGCGAATTGAATACGGTCCAAAGCCGAGCCGTCGGAGACTTCGCGCCGCACCATCCTCGCGTCTGGCTCGCACTATATCTCGCGAGCGCTGCGACGATCGTGGCATCGGTCGCCTCACTCGCTCTCAGATCGTGATCCTTGATCGATTCCTTGAAACATCAACACCAAAGCCCTCCGGAGCTTCCTCTATGCGTCTTTCGCTCTGCCTTGCCGTTACCGCGCTCTCTACGCTCGGTGTCATTGCTCACGCCTCCGACGCAAACGCAGAGAAGGCCGATCCCTCCGCTGCTACCACGCCGCGCGAGAGCGAGGGCGAAGACGACCAGCAACGAGAGGACCTCAAGCACTTCGCGCTCACGTTGAATCCGCTCAGCCTGATTCTCACCAGGGTCGGTCTCAATGTCGAGTACATGCTCGCGCGGCATCACGGGATCATGCTGAATCCGTTCTTCCAGTCGATCAGCTCCGACGACAACCAGATCACGACGAAGTACACCAACATCGGCGGCGAGCTCGCCTACCACTTCTATACGGGCAACCGCGGCGCGAATGGCTTCTTCGTCGGACCGTTCGTAACGTTCATCTCGCAAAGCGCCACGACGACGGGAACTGTAGGTGGTGGTTCCGTGAGCGCAGACGGCTCGGCCACAATCCTCGGCGGCGGACTCGATCTCGGCGGCCAGCACGTTTTTCGTAACGGCTTCACGATCGGCGCCGGAGGGGGCGCGATGTACCTGAAGCAGTCCGCCGAGGCGACGGCAACGAACGGGAAACAAACTGCGAGTGGCTTTGCGCGGTTCGACGGTGTCCTTCCGCGCTTCCTGTTCACCATCGGCTGGTCTTTTTAGAGCGCGCACGGGCGACGACCGCAAATCCAAGGCTGATTTCGTTCGCGCAACCCAAATCGTCCCGCGCGGAACGATTCGTTGCGCGGTGCCAGGTCGCTCGCTACACCCTACTCTTCACCCATGGAATCGGGGGTCGAGAGCAACCGTCTACGTCAGGAGATCGAGCGCGCGCTTCGGCGTGCATTCGATCCTGCAGACGTTCTGCCTCGACTGGCGCGGCTCGCGCGGCTCGCGCCACCGGCGAGCGACGACGGCGTGTTCGCGCATCGCCAGCTCGCGGAGCTGCTGGTGGAGCGCAATCCCTGGCGGGCCGCCATCTATGCCCGCCGCGCCCTCGCGCACGCCAGCGACGATGACCGCGCCTGGGCGGTCCTTGCCTTCTGCCAAACGCTGCTCGGGAATTTTCGGTGCGCCGCGAAGGCCTACCAGCAGGCGATCGCGTCGGCGCCCGGAAATCCCTGGTACGCGCACAACCTCGGGCACTTGCTCGATGTCGCGCTGGGAGAGCCCCAGCGCGCGCTGCCCTGGCTGCGGTCGGCGTACGACGCCAAGGTCGACAACTCCGAGATCGTCGCGTCCTACGTCCATGCGCTCGCTCGCGCCGGTCGGACCGGCGAGGCGCGGGTGATCCTGGAGCGCGCGCTCGAGCGCTTCGATTCGCGCGAGCTGGAGGCCCTCTTGCGCTGGCTCGATCAAGGTGCGCCGTCCATCGAGGTGCGTGAGGCCCGTGCGCAGACGCGTCGTCTCGAGGCCGCACGGGGAAAGCGTGCCCCGTCCACGCGGAGCCTTGCGCCGACCGCCCAGCCGCCTGCCCCTGCACGTGGCTCGGTCAGCGGCCGACTCGCGCGCGTCCTCGAGCGAGGGCTCTCGCATCTGCCGCTCGACGAGCGACAGCGTGAGCGCGCGCTTGCCCTCGCTCGCGATGCCGTCGCCGACGCGGAGGCCCAGGCGCAGCACGTTGTCACGGCCACCGCGCGCACCGCTGCGGCGGCAGCGCACCCGCCGACGGCATCCCGATCTTCGCGTCGCGGCACGCCGGCGCCCGTCGCCGAGCGCGTTGCTCGAGCGAAGCCGAAGGGCGACGACGTCGCTGGGCTCGCAGCGGCGGTGGCCTACGCGATCGTCTACGTCGATCACGTGCCGCTCTCGCATGCGGAGGTCGCCGCACCCTTCCGGGTGGCGGTGGCACGGCTGCGGGGTCGCTTCGCGGAGCTCCGCGCGAAGCTCGACATCATCCCCGGCGACGCGCGCTACGCGACCACGCGCGGCTGCTGAGCTTCTAGCAGCGACGACCCCTGAGGCCGCTTAGGGCGGAATAGCCGGGCGGGGTCGTCCATAATGCCCGCCATCATGCGAAGGCTGATCGCTGCGACGGTTCTCTCGACGTTACTCGTTGGTCCCGCGGCGCTCGCGCAAAGCACGCCTCCGGCCCAAAGCCCTCCGGCGCAGAGACCCCCAGCGCCTGCGCAGGGCATGGAGATGCCCACGGCGCCCACCGTCGACGATCCGATGCTCGTGCCGGTGCCGCGCGCGAGTGTCGAGATCGGCACGTGGGAGCAAGCGCTCCAGCATGTCCGTGCGCGGTCGACCGATCTGCGCGTCGCTGCGTACACGGTCGAGCGAGCCGAGGCGCAGCAGCGCGTGGCCCTCGCGGGTACGCTGCCTTCGCTCAACGGCTCGGCGGCGTTCACGCACCAGCTCATCACGAAGGACGTCGTCCAGATCGTCGGTGGCAGTATCGCGACCGGCGTGCAGACCGCGAAGTTCACGACCCCGCCCTCCGACTACCTCACCGGGCAGCTCGTGGCGGTGCAGCCCGTCATCGCTCTACGCGCGTGGCACGGCATCGGAACGGCGCGCGTCGCCGCCGAGGCTTCGCGGCTCTCGTTCGACGACGCGAAGCGCCAGATCGCGCTGTCGGTCGCGAACTCGATCGTGGGCGTGGTCACGGCCGAGCGCATCGCGGAGCTCAATCGCGTGGGGCTGAGCAATGCGCTCTCGCGCGTCGCGCTGACGGTGCGGAAGTCCGCGCTGGGAGGCGCGAGCGGGCTCGACGTGGTGCGCACGAGGCAGGACGTCGAGGTGGCGCGCGCGACGCTCGTCTCCGGTGACGAATCACTTCGCCAGTCGCGGGAGGCGCTGGGCGTCGCGCTGGGTCTCGCCGAGCAGGTCGGCGTGCCGCCCAACGTGGACATCAGCGGCCTCGAGCGCGACGCGCGCGCCACGTGCCGTCCGGCGGCTACCGTCGACGAGCGGCCCGACGTTGCAGCGCTGCGAACGCAGGTGGAGGTGGCTCACCGCGGAGTCACCGACGTGAAGTACCAGTTCGCGCCGCTCGTGAACCTTCAGTCCGCGCTGGGAACGACCACCACCGACACGGGCGCGTCGCCGAACACGACGTGGAACGTGCAAGCTGTCCTCTCCGTGCCGCTCTGGGAGGGCGGCGCTCGCTACGGCAACCTGCGCGACGCGCACGCGCAGGAGTCGATCGCCGAGCTTCGTCTGGAGCAAGGTCGGCGCAACGCGATCATCCAGGTCGATCAGGCTCGCCGCGGCGTCACTGTCGCCGAATCGAGTCGGCGCGTCGCCGTCGCAGCGCGCGACCTCGCGGCGGAGACGGATCGCCTGGTGCGCCTCTCGTACCAGGAGGGCCGCGGCACGAGCTTGGAGCTCATCACTGCCGCTCAATCGCTGCGCGAATCCGAGATCCAGCTCGCGCTGCGCGACTTCGAGCTCGTCAAGGCGCGCGTCCTCGCCGTCCTCGCCCTGGCCTCCTGCCCCTGGTGAGCGAGCGGTTCAGCCTGGGGGGGCTGCGGCGTCCCAGCCCGTGACCCGCGCGAGCTCGGCGAGCGCGACGTTGAAATCCATCAGCGCCTGCACATGGTTCGCTCGCGCGAAGACGTACGCGCGCAACGGCTCGACGATCTGGCGCTCGTCCTTCGTGCCCAGGTCGATGCCGTCCTGCACGCTCGAGATCCATCGCTTCGCGCGGTGCTCGGCGCGGTCCCAGTTTTCCTCGCGTGCCTTGGCCTCGGCGGCCGTCGCGTACTGGTTCTCCACCTCGACCGCGGTGCCGCCGAGCGCATAACGCTCGAGCGAGCGCGCCTCTTCGAGCTGCGCCTCGGCGCCGGCGATACGCGCGCTCTTCGGCAGGAGATCGAGGCCCCACTCGAGTCCGAGGACCGCGGCTGCGCCGAAGCCGTTGAAGGGATCACCGATCCAGGCGGTGTTCTGCGACGTCGCGCTCGGCGCGATCGAATAAGAGAACCCGAGCCCGAGGCCGATGTTCGGATAGAGCTGCGCGCGCGCGAAATCCAGCTGCGCGCGCCGCGCCGCGACGCCGGAGCGCGCGAGGTTCACATCGGGCCTGAATAGACGGGCCGCCGTGAGATACCGGACGACCGGGCCGAGCGGCGTCTCCGGCTTCTTGAGCGGCTCGTCCGGGATGTCGAAGGCCGTCTGGACGCCGGTGAAGAAGCGGAGCGCTGCGGTGGCGAACGCCTCACCCTTCTTCGCCTCGGCGACGCGCGCGAGCAGCTCGTCGCGGTAGATCTCGAGGCGCAGTCGATCGGCCTCCTCGACGGAGGTGTCGCTTGCGGCGATCTTGTTCGCGACGTTGTCGATCGCGTGATTCAGCTTGGAGAGGATGTCGTCGGCGATGTACAGCGCGTCGCGCGCGAGCATCAGGCCGAAGTACGCGCGGCGGACGTCGGCGCGTACCTGGATGCGACTCTTCTCGAGGTCCCACTCGTTGTAACGAACCTGTGCCTCGGCGACGCGCTTGATCGAGTCGATCTTGCCGAAGGTGTAGAGCGGGATGGTGCCGCTCACCCCGAAGCTTAGGAACGGCTGGAAGTCCTGCCCGAAGCCCTGACTCAGCGCGGAACGGGGCACGGCGTTGTAGAACGGCGTCCCGCCGATGGTGGGGATCACGCCGCCCCGGGCGCTCGCCGACCAGTACGAGTACGGCGTCCACCGCGCCTCGTCGAGCTGCGCATGGACGAACGCGAGGCGCGCGCGTGCCGCCCACAGGTTCGGATGATTGCGCTCGGTGAGCGAAAGACACTCGGCGAGCGTGTACGCGTGCGGGCGAATGGTGGCGATCGGCCCCGGCGACAGCAGCACGTCGTCCTTGGTGACGCCGGGCTCCTTCTTCTCGGGTCGGCCGGGCTTCTGCGGCTTGGCAGGTCCGTCGTCTTCGAGATCGAGATCGTCGGCGTGCGCCGGGCACGCCGTCAGCGAGCCGGCGCCTATGCCCCCGGCGACGAGCGTCGCCGCAAGGAGGGTCGGGATTCGGCGCACCAGTGACATCGCGGGCTGCGGGACATTACCAAACCGCAACGTTCGTGACCAAGTGAGACGTCGCCGAGCACCCTGACATCGCTGTCGCGGGCCCTTGAACGAGCGCGATTGCGGCTCAGGAGCCGTCGTCGCCCGTCGGCGTGTAGATGAAGCCTTCCTGCTGGAAGACACACAGGCGGTTGCCGCCTCGGCGCTTCGCCTCGAGGAGCGCCGCTTCGAGGGCTTCGAGGAGCGCGCCCTTGGTCCGGACGTCGCGGCTCGGAAAGAGCGCGACGCCCAGCGACGCCGTGACGTTGGCCTCTTCGAGGGTGCTGCCGAAGGGCTTCTGCGCGATGTCGCGCCAGATGCGCGATGCCACCACGAGCGAGCCCGCGAAGTGCGTGGCCGGCAGCATCACGAAGAACTCGTCACCGCCGTAACGAGCGACGACGTCGGTATCGCGGACCGCCTTCTTGATCACGTCCGCGACGCCGCAGAGGACGGTGTCGCCGAGCGTTCGCCCGCCGCGCTCGTTGTGGACCTTCAAGCGATCGACGTCGAGGATGCAGCACGCGAGCGGCTCGGCATGCTTCTCGGCGCGCGCGAACTCGGCGGTGAGCCGCTCGTGCAGGTACAGGAACGAGTGCGCCCCCGTGAGCTCGTCGAACGTGCGGAGCCGATCGAGGCGTTGATTCGCGGCACGCATGCGATCGTGCGCGCGCTTCACGCGCAGCGCAGACGACACGCACCCGAGCAGCTCGGTCTGCTCGAATGGCTTGCACACGTAGGCATCGGCGCCGATCTTGAGCGCCTCGACGCGGCTCTTCGGGTCGGTCTTCGCGAACATCAGCGCCACCGGCACGAGGTCGGCCCCGCGCAGGCCCTTGATGGTGCGACAGGCATCGACGCCGCTCATCCGCGGCATCACCGCGTCGAGGAGCACCACGTCGAGGCCGCCCTTCGCGTAGCGCGCGATGGCCTCCTGGCCGTCGGATGCCGTCTCGACCTCGTAGCCGCT
>JAYTOQ010001071.1:0-1951 GCA_043747665.1 Polyangiaceae bacterium
AGCGGCGATTCGAGCAACGCCTGGAGACCCGCGTCCGGCGGATCGACCTTGCCCGACGTGACGTGCAGCGCGGTGCTTCCGCCGAAGAGGCGATAGGCGGCGATCGTGAGCGGCCCCGATCGCTCGCGCCATTCCGTTCCGCCGGCGATGTCGTCGAGCTCGGTCGGCTTCTCTTCGAAGGAGCCTTTCGCGCAGAGCTCGCGGACCAGCGCGCGGATCTCGTCGAGCCGGTCCGCCTTGATCTCGGCCATGAGCAAGCGAGAGGCGCGTGCCGTGCTTCCGTCATGCATGAGCGTCTCGCTCAGCACCACGCACTCCCCGAACGGCGCGAAGAGCGCAAGGAGCCGCGCGTCTTCGCGAAGGAGCGCGGGCGAGAGCGTGATGCTCGGTCCGTCGGCAGCGTCGTGCTCGGCAGCGTCGGCGAGTCGCACGGCGTCACCATACTCCGCTTGTCTTTTCGATGTCCCCGTCTATGTCGTCGGGAGGCTGCCCGCCGGTGAGCCCGCGGCGCGGTCCACTTCGCGGTCTTCGTCGAGCTGTATCGTTCAGAACTTGGCGACGACGAGGCTCGAGAAGAAGAGCGGGGTCTTGGGAGGCTCGGGCTGGAGCCACGTCGGCGTGCGCACCGCGGCATGAACCCTAGCGGCGCCCTTCGGCGCGCCTTTCTCGACGAGGCCGAGCACGTCGAGGACGATCATGACGGTGCCGACGGATGCGCCGGTGCTGGTCGTCGCGGCCTTCTCGGCAATGGCGACCGCCGTGGCGGTGGTCGAACCCGCGGAAGGCGGACCGGCGGGCGGATCCGCCTTCGCCGTTGCCGTCTGCGCCATGACGGCGAGCGTTGCGGCGGCGGCGAGAGCGAGGCGCGGGCGAGTCATGCTGCCTGTTCAGCACGCACCGTGCCGTGACTTCACACCTCGAAAAATGCGGGCGGTAGCGTGGGCCCACCGGCAAAACGGCGCCTCGTGATCCATGCGCGTGATCCGGGTGATCGCGCGCGTGCGTGGCGTGATGGCGCGATTGAGACGTGCCGATTCAAGGCGAGGTCGAGCCGATCAGGTCGTCGTATTGTGCGCGAACCTGGGCGGCCGTGATGCTGTGCCCACCAGGATGCTCGTGCAGCGTGAAGACGTGGCCGGCCGCCTGGAAGTCGGTGCGGTCCAGCAACGTGAGGCTGATGGCGTTCATGTCCATGTCGCCATGCACGTCGCTGACGGGGATCTTCCAGGTCGCGGCCGAGGGTGGATAGCCGTTCTGGCGCGCGAACGACGTGTTGGCGCCGCCCATCGCGAGGCCGGAGAACGAGTCTGCCGCGCCGATGCCGAGAAGGTATCCGTAGAAGGCGCCCTCGGAGAAGCCCCACAGAACGTGCTTCTTCGGGAACACGTTGTAGCAGTCGTCGACCAGGCCCATGATCGTCTGCACCTCGTTGAGGTCGGCGGTCGCCCAGTTGCCGACCGTGGCATCGCCGTTGGTCGATGCGCGCGAGCCCTTCGGAGCAACGAGCACCAGCGTCTCGCCGGCGGTGTCGGCGATCGGCTTCCAAAGCGCGTTCAGCTCGGGCACGCCGTTCGAATCCTGGCCGTGCATGATCACGACGACGGTGTGCCCGACCTGCTTGTCGTAGCTCGCCGGCGCATACACGTTGAAGGAGAGGCCTCCCGCTTGCTGGAGCTGCGTCAGGCCGGTCTTGTGCGCGGTGTACTTGCAGCTCGGCTTGTCGGGGCCCGTCGAAGGTCCGGTCGCGCCGCCGCCGTCGGTGTTCGTGCCGGGCTTGGCATCGGTCGCTGTCGCCGAGCCGCCGTCGTCCACTGGAAGATCGACGCTGCCGGATGTGCCTCCGGAGCTACCGCCGGACGACCCGCCGCTGCCAGGCCCGAGAGAAGAGGAGTCGCTCGAGCACGCAGACATCACGAGCGCGCATGTGCCCACGAGCGAGACGACCACGGTG
>JAYTOQ010001072.1:0-5667 GCA_043747665.1 Polyangiaceae bacterium
GCGGCGTTCGAGAAGAACCCGTACTCCGTGGTGCTCGTCGATCTCCAGATGCCGGAGGTGGACGGAATGCGGCTCACTGCGCACCTCCGCTCCCTCGACGCGTCCGATCAGACGCCGATCATCGTGATGACCGCGGCTGGTGGGCCCGGCGAATGGAAGCGGCTCTCGCAGATCGGCGCCGACGCGTTCCTCGTGAAGCCTGTCGCCTTCGAGGATGTCGCCATGCAGATCACGCGCACCATGAAGTCGCGCCACCGAAAGACCTGAGAAGCGCTGTCCTGTAGTCTTCGTCCACCGTGACGAGCTCCGCCGTTCCCCCCGACGATGCCGATCCGCGCGCACTGGAGCGCGTCGGGCAGCTCCTCGACGAGAAATGGACGCTCGAGCGCATCCTCGGGTCGGGAGGCATGGGCGCCGTCTACGCGGCGCGGCATCGCAACGGCGCGCGCGCCGCGGTGAAGGTCCTGCACCCGGAGCTCGCGCGCCGCGCAGACGTTCGCGAGCGATTCCTCCGTGAAGGCTACGCCGCGAATCGCGTCGGGCACCGCGGCGCCGTGCAGGTGCTCGACGACGATACCGTCAAGGAAGGCCCGGACGAAGGGACCGCGTATCTCGTGATGGAGATCCTGGAGGGCGAGTCCCTCGAGGAGCGCATCGAGCGCGGGCCGAAGCTCACCGAGCTCGAGGTGCTTGCCGTCCTCGACGACGTGCTGGCGGTGTTAGAGGCCGCCCACGAGCACGGTGTGGTGCACCGCGACTTGAAACCGGCGAATCTATTCCTCAACGAGGACCCGGCCGGCCCGGGCGTGAAGGTCCTCGACTTCGGGCTCGCCCGGCTCGAGGAGCTGCGCTCCGTCACCGGCGTCGGTCTCGCGCTCGGCACGCCGTCTTTCATGGCGCCGGAGCAGGCGAACGGAAGAACGACCGAGATCGACGCGCGCACCGACATCTTCGCGGTCGGCGCCACGGCGTTCTCGATCCTCGCCGGTCGTGGCGTGCATCAGGCGGACGGCGTGCTCGAGCTGGTGGCGCGGATGGGCACGCTCCCGGCGCCGAAGCTGCGCGAGGTGGCGCCGGAGGTGTCCTTGCCGGTCGCGCTGCTCGTCGATCGCGCGCTCGAGTTCAAGCGCGAGGATCGCTACCCGTCCGCCGCGGCCATGCGCGCCGACGTGCGGGCCGCGGTCGCCGCGCTGGTTCCGACCGTCCCGGAGCTGGCCTCCGCGCGCAGCGCCGTCGAGCGCGCGGATGACAGCCCGCCCGACCGTCCCGAGCCAGAGACGTCCGCGCCGCGTTCGACACAGCCGCGTTCACGTCGTTCGATCGCGCCATACATCCTCCTGCTCCTCGTCGGAGCCGGCGTCGTCCTGGTCTTCGTCCCGCAGGCCCGTGAGCGCGCGGGCATGCCGAGCGCCGTGACGGATCTCTTCGCGTCGTCGGCGGCCGCGGTCTCGTCCGCAGTAGCGCCGCTCTCGTCCGCGCGGTTCCCGCTTCCTTCGTCGTCCGCGCCGCCTGGCGCGCCCGCGTCTGCGCCGGCCCTCGTCGCCGACGTCCCCGATCTCGCGGATGCCTCTCTCGATGCCGCTCTCGATGCTGCGCCGGAGGACGCCGGCGACGACGACGACGATGACGATCCCGACGCGTCCGACATCGCCGCCCTCCTTGTGGGGCACGATGGCGGAGGCGCGCCGGCCGCGCATCCCGGCGCGACGAAGCGGCCGAGGGTGCAGCCGACGAAGCACGGACGTCCGCCTCGCAAGAAGCGTCGTCGTCGCTGATCAGACCCGGCGGTCGCGGGTCAGAGCGCGACGTCGATCGAGGTCGATGGCAGCGTCAGCGTCACCGCTGCACCCGCGGTGCCGCGCCGACCCGGAGGCAACCGGCTCTGCGTGACCGCGAGGGCGCCGCCGTGCGCTCGCAGGATCTCGACTGCCATCGACAGCGACAGGCCGAGGCCGCGCGCCGACGAGCGCTTGACGAACCGCTGTCCGAGCGTGGCCGTCGACTCTTCCGCGAAGCCGGGGCCGTCGTCGTCGACACGTAGCGCGATGCTGCCGTCGACGGTCTTGAGGCCGACCTCGACGCGCGAGCTCGCAAGCTTGAGCGCGTTGCCGATTACCTCTCGGATGACCACGAGCAGGAGCCGCGCGTCGCCGGCGATGAGCAGCGGCGCTCCCGGCAGATCGCTCGCCGCGACGACGTCCTTACGTCCATCGATGGCGAGCGCCTCGTCGACCGCTTGCTTGGTGAGGGCGCGGAGATCGACGGTGGCGAGCTCGGGCTCCAACGTCCCCGTCTCGAGCTCCGCGACGAGCGCGAGGTGCTCGGAGAGGCGCATCAATCGCCGGAGGCTGCGCCGCGCCATCGCCACCAGCTCGGGACGCGGCTTGTCGGCGGCGGCGAGCTCGTCGAGCACGGTGAGGGTAACTCCAGTCGGTGAAGCGATGTCGTGCGCGACGCGGCGCATGAACTGGGTGCGCAGGTGCTCGGCGGTGGCGGCTTCGGACCTATCGGGGCTCGTGGTCATCGGTACTTGGGCGGGAGCGTCGAGAATCGAGCAGACGGTCATCGTGGGTCCTCGGGCGTATCCGGCGCGGGGCGTCGTTTACGCGAAGCACGTTCCGATCCAGATGCTGCGCCAGGAGCGCCCGTGATTGGCGGTGTTTCTGGCGTGGACCGCGAGCGACCTCGTGGCGGATTGCGCCAGGCGAGGCAGATGCGTCGCGAGCGAGCGCAACCTGAGAGGCCTGCTGCGAGCGCGCATGTGCGACGTGCGCGCCACAATCCGGCTTTCCGCGGCGATACGGGAGCGCGACCACGAAGCGATCCGATTTCGCCTGGGTTTTGCGGCGCAAAACCGCGGTGACCATCGTGGTACGAGATAGGCAGCTGGACCTACGACACCATGGCCCGTTCGCCGCTCATGCTCGCCACCGTCGTCGTCGCGCTCGGTCTGGCAACGGGGTGTCGCGGTTCCGACGCCGCGCGACGGCAGGCGGCGCAAGCGACAGCGGAGGCCGAGGAGAAGGCACAGGAGGCGTCGCTCACCAGCGCGTCGTTCGAGACGAAGGACGACGTGCGCGAGGCCGGCGCGGAGGCCCAGCGTGCGCGCGGGGAGATGGTCGCAGCGTTCCTCCTCGAGCAGGCCGACTACCGCGCGCGCCTCCAGCACACGCTCGATCTCCTCGATCACGAGGTCGCCCGCCCGCACCGCGTGGCCGGCGGTGCGCAGCGCGAGAGCCGTACCGCCGCTCTGCGCGCTCGCCGGGATCTGCTCAAGGGCGATCTCGTCGCCGTCGACCGCAGTACCGAGCAAGACTGGGCGACGCTGCGCACGAAGGTCGAGCGCGATCTCGAAGCGGGCAAGCCCGGGGCGCAGCTCGCCCCGCGCAGCGACAGCGTCTCCGGTGAAGCCCAGTGAACAGGGCGCGCCCGATGAAGACGAGCGCCGCGGGGCACTCGCTATACCGCTCTGCGCCGCGCTCCGTCCCGAGCGCAGCCCTCGTGAACGCGCTCCAGCAGCTCGCGACGTCGGGCGCACGCTTGGCCCTCGGGACCCTTCATCGCACCGTCGCGGAGGAGCTGGCCGCGGCTCACGAACGGGCGCGCCGAGCTCGCAGTCCTTGACGAGTGCACGCGCATCGAGCGCCTCGCCGAGGAGACCCGTGGACGCGAGCCACTCCCACGTCATCATGCTGAGCGCCGAGGCCTCGGCGCTGGGGGTCCTCGAGCTGCGTCAGCTCGTCACACGGCTCCAGAGCGCCCGTGCGGCGTCCTTGCGTCTCCAGGCTCGAGCGATGGATTCGTCGGCGCCTGTGACGGTCGGCTGAGGCGCAAGCGCAGGCGTGTGGCAATTTCGGACTCGCGGGATGCGACGAACTGCCACGAGATTGGGGCAATCCGGTCCGGTGTGACACTTGCAATCCGCGCCCTTCGCCCACGGAGGGGCTCGCACGTGGCGGACATCGACGACCTGACGCGCCCAGGCAATGCGCGCAAGAAGCGCGCGGGGCAAAGCCCCACCTCGCGTACGCGTAACCCGAGCTCTCGCGGCGCTCGCTCGCAGGGCAACGGGAACGGTGACGCCGAGGCCCTCACGGCGCGTGCGCAGCCGAAGAGCGTCCGCGACGCGGTGCGGCCGAAGCAGAGCGAGGCCGACCTCCTCTCGGCCGCGCTGGAAGCGCTGCATCGCGGCGAGTTCTCGTTCCGTCTTCGCCCTCGGGACGGCGTCTCGCGCGAGATCGCCGAGTCTTTCAACGATCTCGCAGAGCGCCTCGATCACTCGGCCCTCGAGCTCGCGCGCCTCACGCGTGTCGTCGGCCGTGACGGCGAGATGGGCGAGCGCATGCGCATGGACGGCCTTCGCGGAGGCTGGGAGACCATCGGCGACTCCTTCAACACGCTGATCGGCGACCTCACGCGCCCGACCACCGAGGTCGCGCGCGTCCTCATCGCCGTCGCCGAGGGAGACCTCTCGCAGAAGATGGCCCTCGAGATCGACGGCAAGCCGGTTCGCGGAGAGTTCCTCCGCATCGGTATGACCGTGAATCGAATGGTCGATCAGCTCCGCGCGTTCGCGAGCGAGGTCACGCGCGTCGCGCGCGAGGTAGGAAGCGAAGGCAAGCTCGGTGGACAGGCCCACGTGCCCGGCGTCGCCGGTACGTGGAAGGACCTCACCGACTCCGTCAACGGGATGGCTTCGAACCTCACCACGCAGGTGCGAGGCATCGCCGGCGTCGTCACCGCGGTCGCCAACGGCGACCTCTCGAAGAAGCTGGTCGTCGAGACCCAAGGCGAGATCCTCGAGCTGAAGAACACCGTCAACACGATGGTCGATCAGCTCTCTGCTTTTGCACGAGAGGTCACGCGCGTCGCGAAGGAGGTCGGTACCGAGGGCAAGCTGGGCGGCCAGGCCCATGTTCGCGGCGTCTCCGGTACGTGGAAGGATCTCACCGACAGCGTGAATGGCCTCGCCGGTAACCTCACCGTCCAGCTGCGCGACGTCTCCAAGGTCTCGACCGCCATCGCCGCCGGCGATCTCACGCAGAAGATCACCGTCGAGCTGCAGGGCGAGATGCTGCAGATCAAGAACGTGATCAACGGCCTCGTCGACTCGCTGTCGACTTTCGCCGCCGAGGTCACCCGCGTCGCACGCGAGGTCGGTAGCGAAGGAAAGCTGGGCGGCCAGGCGAACGTGCCCGGCGTCGGCGGCTCCTGGCGCGATCTCACCGACAGCGTGAACGGCATGGCCTCGAACCTGACCGGTCAGGTCCGAAACATCGCGCTCGTCACCACCGCGGTCGCCAACGGCGACCTCGCCCAGAAGATCACGGTCGACGTGAAGGGCGAGATGCTCGAGATGAAGAACACCATCAACACGATGGTGGATCAGCTCCGCAGCTTCGCCGCCGAGGTTACGCGCGTCGCGCGCGAGGTCGGTAGCGAGGGCAAGCTGGGCGGCCAGGCCTTCGTCCCCGGCGTCGGCGGCACGTGGAAGGACCTCACCGACAGCGTGAACGGGATGGCGTCGAACCTCACCGGCCAGGTGCGGAACATCGCGCTCGTCACGACCGCGGTCGCGAACGGCGACCTCTCGCAGAAGATCACGGTCGACGTGAAGGGCGAGATGCTCGAGCTGAAGAACACCGTCAACACGATGGTCGATCAGCT
>JAYTOQ010001073.1:0-1570 GCA_043747665.1 Polyangiaceae bacterium
GGCGTCGTTCGCCTCATCGAGACGACGCCTGGCGAAGGCGCCCGCCTCGTCGACGAGGTGCCGCGATGAAGGTCTTTGCGCCCGGCAAGCTGGTCCTCACCGGCGCCTATGCCGTGCTCGGCGGCGCGCCCGCGATCGTCATGGCTACCAACCGCGGCGCCTATGCCGACGGCGCGCGCTCCAACCCGACGCCCACCGCCGAGGTTCGCGCGGCGCTCGGCGACGTCGACTCGCCGCACGTCGACGCGTCCTCGCTGTTCCTCGGCGCCCGCAAGCTCGGGCTGGGCGCGAGCGCGGCCATCCTGGTCGCGTCGCTGGGGGCACGCGAGGGCAAGCGCGGCGCCGACCTCGCCGACGACAAGGTGCGCGCCGCTCTTTTCGAGCGCGCCCGCGTCGCTCATGCGGCCGCGCAGTCCGGGGGTAGCGGCGTCGACGTTGCCGCGAGCGTGTACGGCGGCGTGCTCGAGTACGTGCCCGGCATCGCGAAGCGCCGGTCGCTTCCCCAGGGCACGCTCATCCACGTCTTCGCGTGCGGAACGAGCGCGCGCACCGCCGAGCTACGCGGACAGGTCGACCGCTTCGCGGCGCTCTCGCCGGCAAGCCATCGCACGTGCATCGACGAGCTCGAGGTCATCGCGCACGAGGCGGCGGCGGCAGTGAACGACGGCAGCAAGGAGCGGCTCGTCGTCGCGATCCGTCTCGCGGCACGCGCGCTCTCCCGGCTCGGCGTCGCTGCGAACGCGCCGATCGTGCCCGAGGGCTTCGATGTCCTGGAAGACGTCGCCGCTGCCGAGAATGCGGCCTTCTGTGTTTCGGGCGCTGGCGGCGGTGACGTCGCGACCTACGTTGGAAGCTTGCCGCCTTCGGCTGCGTTCGTGGAACGTGCGCGCGCTCTCGGTCTGTTCGAGATCGTCGTGGCACTGGATGAGAAAGGAGTGAGGGCCGTCACGCAGTCCCCGACGTTCGTCGTCGCTGCGTCCGTCACCTCTTCGTCATGATCAAGCGTACTTCGCAGCTGCCGGGCTTCTACAAGGTCACCGTCGCCGAGCGTCGCAAGCTCGTCGCCGAGGCCACGGGTGTCGAGGCTCAGGAGATCGCTCGCGCGCTCGACCGCGGAGGCCTCGAGGCCGAGACCGCAGACAAGTTCGTCGAGAACGTTCTCGGCACGTACGGCCTGCCCTACGGCGTCACCCTCAACGTGCGCGTCAACGACAAGGACCACGTCGTCCCGATGGTCGTCGAGGAGCCGAGCGTCGTCGCTGCTGCATCGAACGCCGCGAAGATGGTCCGTGCCACCGGCGGCTTCCGCGCCGAGATGGACGAGCCGTTGATGATCAGCCAGGTGCAGCTGACGCACGTGAAGGACGCGGAGCGCGCCACCAAGGCCATTCTCGCCGCGAAGCAGGAGATCCTGGCGAAGGCCGATCGCGCGGTCCCCGGACTCTGCGCCCGCGGCGGTGGAGCGCGCGATCTCGAGGTGCGCACCCTCGGCAAGCCCGAGGACGAGATGATCGTCGTGCACGTCATCGTCGACTGCCGCGACGCGATGGGCGCGAACCTGGTCAACACC
>JAYTOQ010001074.1:0-2036 GCA_043747665.1 Polyangiaceae bacterium
ACGGCGTGTGCCGTGTGGCCGCTCGTCGCGCTCGATGCTCCGGATGCGAGCGGCTGGCAATCGCTGCTCGGTACGCCCGTCGATGCCCTCGCGACCGGCCGCGTGAGCGTGATGATGTACACGTCGATTCTCGAGGGGTGGTCGCGCGGGACCGTCCGGCGACGGGACGCGACGGCGCTGCTGGCGGCGGCGAGCGCGCGCGTCGCCTCGCGCTGGGGAGTGAGCGCGGGCATGTCGCTGGGATGCGTCGGCACCGGCGCGCTCGAGGACGAGCCGGTCTATCGCGCTCCGTCGGAGCTCGCCGAGGACGTCGCGCTCGCGCGGGCCGGCGGCTGCGCCGACCTCTCGCTCTTCGATCTCGGCGGCGTGCTCCATCGCGAGCCGGCCGAGGCGTGGCTCGATGCGTTCGCTCACGGCGCCGAGATGATCGACGCGCGCACGAGCAAGCGTGTCCGAGCGGCGCGTCGCCTCGCGCGCCTCGCCACGTGGGCGCTCGCCAAGCGCCGCTAGGTCGCCGTCACGGGCAGGACGCTGTGCGGTACTGGACGCCGTCTTCGGTGCGGATCGCGAAGGCGATGGTGCCGTCGTCGCCGACCGTGAAGTCGCGGAACGCCTCCTCCGGCGTGTGGCTGAGCGGCAGCACCACGCGACCGAGGACGTGGCCGTCGCCCGGATCCAAGCAGGCGATGTGCGCGTCGCCGGGCTCGCCTGCCGCCACGCCCAGATAGATCGTTCCCTTCGCGTCGCTGTCGAGGAGCACGATGGCATGCGACGGTCGCGGGAACAGGATGGTTCGGGCGAATCTAAGGGCCTGCGCCTTGCGGTCGAACGCGTTGAGATACGCGCGTCCTAGCGGCGCCGCCGAGAGCCCCGCGGTGAGGAGGAGCGCGCCGTCCTTGCTCGGGCGACCGGACAGCTCGGTGGCGTCGGCGGCGGGCTTGCCGTCGGTCGTGCCGATGAGGACGAGCGCGCCGTGCTCCTTCTCCACGTAGACGTCCTTGCCGTCGACCATCACCCCGGTGACGAGGCCCGACTCCGGTACGCGCGAAAGCGGGAGCTCGCCGATCTTGCGGCCGCTCGCGTCCACGAGCGTGATGCTCTTGCCTACGAGGCGATCGATCATCGCGACGGTGCCGTCCTTCCCGACGGCGAGGTCCTGCGCCGTCGTCGGCGCGTCGCTCGTCGAGAGCAGCCGTCCCTTCGCGTCGTAGCGAGCGAGCCGCCCGTTGACCTGATCGAGGACGAGGAGATCCTTGCCCGCGAGCACGAGGCTCATCGGACCTTCGGGGTTGCCCTCCTGCGGGCGTTCTCTACCGAGCTCCCCGCGACCGCTTCCCCAACGCGCGATGACGAGCGCGTTCGGCCCGGCGTCGCGCGGCCCCGCGTCGGCGAGGACCTCGTAGGCCTCCAGCGGCTCTGCGGAAACGACGGGACCCGGCGCGCCGTCGTCGGCGGGGAAGCGCGCTCGCGCGTCGCCGCCGGCGTCGCTCTTCATCGCGGCGGAGCCATCGCTTCGTGAAGTGATCCCATAGAAGAGGAGGAGGCCGGCGGCGAGAACGACAGCGGCGACGGCGGTGATCTTCGTACGGGGTTGCACGGGGATGTCTCACCGCACCGTAGCGCGAGGGGCCGCGAGCGAGGTCGCGAAGCCTCCGCGAAGCGTCGCGAGGTGCATGTCGCAGGTGATCCCCGAAGGGACGAAGCGATGGCAGTCACGTTGTGGATCTTCCACCGTTGCTGTCCGCCGGACGCGCGGTCCGATGTGCGCAAGCATTCGCGCAAGACGGCTCGTGTCTTGCTGCAGCAGGCATCGATGCGATCGCTCCCGGCCCGCGTGTCCTCGCTGATGTCTGTCGCCCTCGCGCTCGTCGCGATGGCGGTCCTTCCCGGCTGCGGGGCTACACCCGACCCGGCCGGCGGTGAAGGTGCGACGACCTACGGCGCCGAGGTCACGCCCGACCCGAACGCGACGGGAGACAACGGCGACAACGGCGAGCCCGACGGCGCGCTCGTCGCGGCCGACGACAGCACGAACA
>JAYTOQ010001075.1:0-10020 GCA_043747665.1 Polyangiaceae bacterium
GCAGGCGGCGCCACCGGCGACGTCGTCACGCACGCCGGCTGGGGCTTCCGCCTCATGGCGATCATCACGCTCACCACCGGCACATGCTTCATCATGTGGCTGGGCGAACAGATTACCGAGCGCGGGATCGGCAACGGGATTTCGCTCATCATCTTTGCCGGCATCGTGACCGCGATTCCGTCTGGTGTCGTCGACTACTTCACCACCCACAAGGGGTCGATCCAGCCGTTGAACCTCGTCATCGTTGCCGCCATCGTCGTCATGACGGTCGCCACGATCGTGTTCTTCGAGCGCGGTCAGCGTCGCATTCCCATCTACTACGCGCGCCGCACCGTAGGCAGGCGAGTCTACGGCGGGCAGACGGCGCACTTGCCGCTCAAGGTCAACACTGCGGGCACCATTCCGCCGATCTTCGCGAGCTCGCTGCTTTTTTTCCCTGCCACGCTCGCCGGAATGCACGTCCCGGGCATGGCAGCACTTCAGTCCAACCTCGAGCGCGGTGATTGGCTTCGCAACGTTCTCTATGTCGTTCTGATCATCTTTTTCTGCTTCTTCTACACCGCCGTCACGTTTCAGTCGGTCGACGTGGCGGACAACCTCAAGAAGCAGCAGGCATTCATTCCGAGCATCCGGCAGGGCAAGCAGACCGCCGAGTACATCGACAAGGTGATGACGCGCATCACGCTTGGGGGGGCGTTCTACGTTGCTTTGGTCTGCATCGTGCCAGAGGTCATCAGCGGCTACTTCAACATCCCGTTCCGCATGGGCGGCACCTCGATCATGATCGTCGTCGGCGTCGCGCTCGACACGGTCTCGCAGATCGAGGCGCACCTCATCACCCGTAACTACGAAGGCCTCTCGGGCGGTGGCGGTCGCGCCACGCGCGTCCGCGGCCGAAGGGACGTCTGATGCGTCTCGTCTTCGTTGGTCCGCCGGGCGCGGGCAAGGGCACGCAGGCCAAGGTCGTCACACAGAAGTGGAAGATCCCGCAGATCTCCACCGGCGACATGCTGCGTGAGGCGAAGGCGAACGGAACGCTGCCGCAGGAGCTCGCCGCGAAGATGGCCTCCGGCGGGCTGGTCCCGGACGAGGTCGTCATCGATCTCATCCGCGCACGGACTGAAAAGGAAGACGCCAAGAGCGGATTCCTGCTCGACGGTTTTCCGCGCACGGTGCCGCAGGCCGATGCCCTGAGCAACCTCCTCGAGTCCCGCGGGGTGAAGCTCGACATCGTGATCGCGCTCGATGTCCCGAAAGAGCTGTTGATGGAGCGCGCCTGCCTGCGCCGCACCGACAAACTCACTGGACAGATTTATCACTTGAAGTATAAGCCACCCCCCCCAGGCGCCGATCTGGAGCACCGGGCGGACGACCGTGAAGATGTCGTCCGGAATCGGCTCGACACGTACGAGAAGATGACCGCCGATCTGCTGCCGTTCTACGAGAAGGCAGGCCTCTTGAAGCGGATTGACGGCGTCGGGGATGTGGAACAAGTCACGGGTCGCGTAGTGACCGCGTTGGAACAGCTAAAGAGGCTTTCTTGATGAGTGAACGTCGTGAGCGGAAAGAGCCCAAGGGCGACAAGCTCGAGTTCGATGGGGTCGTTCAAGAGGCCCTCCCGAACGCCATGTTCCGCGTGAAGTGTGACAACGGGCTCGTTGTTCTCGCGACGATCAGTGGACGGATGAGGCAGTTCTACATCCGCATTCTCCCCGGTGACCGCGTCACCGTCGAAGTCAGTCCTTACGACCCCAGCCGGGGTCGCATCACGTACCGGCACAAGTGAGTTGAGTCATGAAGGTTCGTCCGTCCGTCAAAAAGATTTGCGACAAGTGCAAGGTGGTCCGGCGCAAGCGCGTCGTTCGCATCATCTGTGACAACCCGCGCCACAAGCAGCGCCAGGGCTAAGAGAGACAACCATGGCTCGCATTGCAGGCGTCGACCTACCCCGTCACAAGCAAATCGCTTACTCGCTGCCGTACCTCTACGGCGTGGGCCGCACTCTCGCGAAGGAGATCTGCAAGAAGGCAGGGATCCCCGAGAACAAGAAGACCGAGGATCTGTCGGAGAACGACATCAAGAAGATCCGCGAGCTCCTCGAGACCGAGTACCGCGTCGAGGGAGACCTTCGTCGCGAGGTCCAGATGAACATCAAGCGACTGATGGACCTCGGGTGTTACCGCGGCCTCCGTCACCGCCGCGGGCTGCCGGTCAACGGCCAGCGCACGCACACCAACGCCCGCACCCGCAAGGGACCCCGCAAGGGCATCCTCTCGCGTGGCGGACCGCGTAAGCCGGCGTGATCTCGTTCTAGAAAGAGCTTTGGAGTACTGAATCATGGCGAGCACGAAGACGGCAGCAGCGACCGGTGGAGCACCGGCGACCAAGGGCAAGCCGGCCAAGAAGAAGGTCAAGAAGAACGTCGCGACGGGCATTGCCCATATCCAGTCGTCGTTCAACAACACCGTCGTCACGATCACGGACGTCAACGGCAACACCGTTGCGTGGTCGAGCGCCGGCTCGCGCGGCTTCAAGGGCTCGCGTAAGTCGACGCCCTTCGCCGCTCAGCTCGCCGCCGAAGAGGCCGCGCGCAAGGCGATGGAGCACGGCATGCGCTCCGTCGCGATCTTCGTGAAGGGCCCCGGCGCCGGTCGCGAGAGCGCGCTCCGCGCCCTTCAGACGGCGGGCTTCAAGGTCACGCTCATCCGTGATGTGACCCCGGTCCCGCACAATGGCTGCCGTCCGCCGAAGCGCCGCCGCGTGTGAGCGAGCGGCCCTGAGCGACACGCCGATCTCCGCGAGGGGATCGGCGTTTTGCGTTTTGTCGTCGTTGCTTTCAGGGCAACAGCTCGCTGATCCGGTGCTCGTTCGGATCATGGGGAAGGGACGTTTGTGATCGGTCGGGCCTGATCCCGCGTGTTCGTGCGCGTGTGTAGGACCATTCCGTTCCTTCCCGGACAGCTGCGCCACGCATCAACCTCTCGATAACCAACGCGAAAGTCAGCGCGTCGGATTCCGCCTTGCGCAGTCCGCGCCGCTGGCATCCGCGCTGCATCGAGCCCAACCGAGGACCTGCTCGGGCGGCTGCTCGAAGCGGAGAGGAAAAAGCTCATGACGTTCGGCAAGAAGATCCGGTTGGTGTTCGCGGCGGCTGCCATCTCCACGGCGACGATGGCGTGTGGCGCTCCCGAGGCGCCCCCGCAGGCTTCCAGGGCGACGAGCGGCACGACCTATCACGTCACCGCGTCGAAGCTGACCGAGAAGAAGACCGGCGTGAAGCGCTGGCACACCATCGTCGAGCACGGCAGCCACGCGCTCGTGATCGACGGCGTCGACGCGAAGGGAAACGTGAAGTTCGTCACGTCGATGCAGGTCGACCAGCAGAAGCACACGCTCACGCTCATCAGCTATGCGAAGGGCCAGCAGGGCACCCTCGTGATGGACCTGAAGACGGGCTCGTTCATCTCGAACACGATCCCGCAGAAGACATTCGTGAAGTTCGCACGGGCGTTCGGCGCCGACGCGCTCTATCACAACCGCCTCCAGACGCAGTACGCGAGCTGGTGGACGATCGGCCTCGCTGCCGTCGGCGCGGCCGCGGGCGTCGTCGTCGCCGTCGCCACTGCGCCGGTCTGGGTGCCCGTCGCAGCGGCAGTCGCCGGAGGCGCGGGGCTGGCCGCTGCCATCGGCACCGCTGGAGCGCTCACCGCGACGGGCACTGCCGTCGCCGCGGGCGCCGGCGTCGTGACCGCCGTGGCAGGCGTCGCCGCCGTCGGCACCGCCATCGTCGACAAGGTCAACGACGACAAGACCCAGGCGAAGAACGAGGCAGACACCGCCGCTGCGCAGAAGACGGCGACCGAAGCGCAGGCTGCGACGGAGACCCTGAAGGCGAGCCTCCCGACCGAGACGGTCAACGGCAACGGCAGCACGACGAAGACCTACCCGAACGGCGCGCAGGTCACGACCGGTGCGGACGGCAAGGTCTCCAGCACGACGTCGGTCGGGGCCGACGGGACGAAGACCACGAACGACATCGCGGGCGGGACGAAGACGGTCACGAGCGCGGACGGCACGTCGACCACTTTCGCGCGTAACGCGGACGGCTCGAACGGCGCGCAGGTGAGCCAGACAGTGACCAACGCGGACGGCTCGAAGACCACGACCGCCACCGACGGCACCGTCTCCACCGCGCTGCCGGGCGGCACCACCACCACCACGAACCCCGACGGCAGCACGAAGACCACGACCACCGACGGCATCACGGAGACGACCGCGCCCGACGGCACGGTCACGACGACCAAGGCGGACGGCACGACCTCGACGACGAACCCGGACGGCTCTTCTTCGACGTCCGCTGCCGATGGCACCAAGACCGCGACGGCGGCCGACGGCGCGACGACGACGACCGCGCCGGACGGCACGGTCACGGCGACGAAGGCCGACGGCACGCCCGCCGACCCGAGCGCCCCGGCCGCCGACCCGGCCGCCCCCGGCGCCGACCCCAGCGCCCCCGGCGCCGACCCCGCTGCTCCTGGAGCGGACTCGCCGTCCGCTCCCGTCGACAACTCGACGCCCGACTCCGCGCAGGGCGCCTCGCTTCCTGCGGACAACGCCGGCGGCAACCTCGACAACGGTGTCGGCGCTGCTCCCGCTGCTCCGGCGGACACGTCTGCACCGGCGGACACGTCTGCGCCGGCGGACACGTCTGCACCGGCGGACACGTCTGCACCGGCGGACACCGGCGGCAACGCCGACACCAGCTTCGCGGTGGGTACGTGCCGCAAGGTCGCCGTCAGCAAGAAGAGCGGCATCCGCGCCTGCGTCCACTACTGACCGCGAGCACCTAGCGACGAAAGAACAACGGGCTCCAGGGGAAACCCTGGGGCCCGCTTGCGTTCCTACTCGACGTGATGGGCGCGGTTGCGACGCCACGGGGCGACGCGACGCTCAGATCACGACGTCGATTCCTCGACTGCCGCCGGCGGCGGCTCGGCCTGCTTGGCGAGCTCGTCGACGAGCGCTTGGCGCGTCTCGGGTCCAAGGATGCCGTCGATCTTGACCGACACATGCGCCTGGAACTCGCGGACCGCCTTCTGCGTGTTTGGACCGTCCTTGCCGTCGACCGTGCCCGGGTCGTAACCGAGCTTGGTGAGCGCGTCCTGCACGCCCTCGAGATCCTCGAGGTTGATGTAACCGAACTTGTCGGAGTTGTGTTCGAAGTCTGACATCTGATCTTCTCCGGTTTCTTTCGCGTGGAGCGAGAGGCTACTTTGCGCCCTTGAGGGTCGTCTCGAGAGATTCGACGGCCTTGTTGAGCGCAGCGATGTCCGACTCGACGGCGACCTTCTGCGTGTCCCAGGCTGCGCCGGTCGCGGTGTCGAGCTTGGCGACGCTCGCCTTCGCGGCGGCGTGGCGCGTATCGAGCTCGGTGACCGCCGCGTCCGCGTTCTTCTTCGGCGCGCCCGTGAGCTTCGCGGCCTTCTCCTTCAGGTAGACGGCCTTGCGACCCGCGGCGTCGAGGTCCTTCTGGAGCTTCGCCTTCACCTCGGCGTTCGCCTTGGCCGTCTTGTCGTCGGCATCCTTCTTCGCAGCCGCCGCCTTGTCGTCGGCCTCCTTCGCGGACTTCGCGGCCTCGGCCGCCTTCTGGTCCGCTTCCTTCTTCGCCTCCTCGGCCTTGTTCCCGCAGGCGGCCACGCCAATGGCAATGGCGATGGCCAAGAGGTTCGCGCGCATCTCGATTCGCATGATCGATCTCCTTCGACTGCTGGCGATACCATCAGTCCGCAGTTGCGCCGAGATCGAATCGACAGCGACCCATCTCCGCGGTGCGCTCGGCGAGCGTCACGCGGCGCCCCCGCTCAGGGAATGCTGCCGATGCACTGCGCCTTGATCGCGCCCTCGAAGACGAAGGACGTGCCCTGGCACGCGGTATCCGCCGCGCTGATCGCCGAGCCGCACACCGCGCCGACGTTGTTGACGGCGTTCACGCACGCGCCGCCTGCCTGGCTCGCGGCGGTGAGGCACGCCGACAAACTGGCTTGCGCGCAGCCGGCGCACGCCTGGAAGCGGCAGTCGAACCAGTTCTGGTAGGCCTTGCCACACGTCGCGCTGCCGCTGGCGATGGCGATGCAGCCGCCGACGTTGAGGCCGGCGAGCTGCCCGGTGGCGTCCTCGAGGAGCGGCGCCCACGTCGACGCGCTCTCCGACCCAGAGATGCAGGCGCGGCAGGTGGCGTTGGTGATGCCCGACGTTTTCCACTGCGTGTACGTCGCCATGGGGTTGCCGTTGATGTACGTGATGAGCGAGTTGAGCTCGGCCTGCGTGCAGGCGCCGACCACCTTCTTTGGCGGAGACCAGGGAAGCTGCGTCGCATCGATCGGCGTGTTGTCGGGACAGCTGACGCTGCCGCTCGAGCCCGACGCGCCGCTCGTGCCAGACGCACCGCTGGTGCCCGAAGTTCCGGAGGTTCCGCTGGTGCCGGACGCACCGCTGGTGCCCGAAGTTCCGGAGGTTCCGCTGGTGCCGGACGCACCGCTGGTGCCCGACGTCCCCGAGGTTCCCGAGGTCCCCGAAGTCCCCGACGTCCCCGATTTGCCGCTCGCGCCGGAGGTCCCGCTCGTCCCGCTGGTCGGGAACTTGAATGGGCCCGCATCGTCGCCGCCATCCGTGTCGTTGACGATGATCGTCTGGAGGCGCGTGGCGCAGCCCGCGACGATGGTGCCTCCGATGGCGGTGGCAGCGATGACGACGGCGAGGCCAAGGTGCTGGCGCATGAGGAGCCTTTCGGGGGACGAGGGGCGAGTAGGAAGAACGGCCAACGAGGGACGAGGAGAGACGGGAGACGAGGAGAGCCGCCGGGACGGTCGCGGTCGCAACGATTCGGCGGGAAATCCCCTCCCTTCGGCCCGGCTCTCTGCCACGCGGACCGCACCAGGGCAAGGGCGCGGGGATCGCTTGCCTTTTGCCCGGCTTCGACTAAAACCCGCATCCCCCGCCCTGACCCTCGTTTCTCGCGAGGCCCTCAAGGCAAGCCGGGACGCAGCACTCCAGTCCTCCGTTGGCGTGTGTAAACCGGTTTTCTCGGGATTTCTCGCCTCTCCCCGCTGGGAGAAGCGCGAAGACCCGCAAAAAGGACGAAGAATGGCTCGTTATATTGGTCCCGTTTGCAAGCTTTGCCGCCGCGAGGGCATGAAGCTCTTCCTCAAGGGCGAGCGCTGCTACACGGACAAGTGCTCGGTCACGCGTCGCCCGTACCCGCCCGGCCAGCACGGTCAGGGTCGCGTCAAGCTGACGGAGTACGCCGTTCGCTTGCGTGAGAAGCAGAAGACCCGCCGCATCTACGGCGTGCTCGAGAAGCAGTTCCGCAAGTACTACTTCGACGCGACTCGCCGCAAGGGCCGCACCGGCGAGCAGATGCTCGGCCTTATCGAGAGCCGCCTCGACAACGTCGTGCACCGCCTCGGCTTCGGGTCGTCGCGCTACGAGTCGCGCCAGCTCGTGAAGCACCAACACATTCTCGTCAACGGCAAGCGCGTCGACATCCCGTCGTACCTGCTCAAGCCGGGCGACAAGGTGGAAGTCCGCGAGCAGAGCCGCGCCATCAAGTTCATCGCCGCCTCGCTCGCGCAGGTCGAGCGTCGGGCGCAGCTCTCGTGGCTCGAGCTCGACAAGGCGAACTTCGCCGGTGTCTTCAAGGGCCAGCCCGTTCGCGACGAGCTCAACGAGCCGCCGATCCGGGAACAGTACATCGTCGAGTATTACTCGCGATAATCAGCGATTTTCTCACTGCAACAACACGGGCAGAGGGCGGCGCCGACCGGAGAGCGGGTTCGATGGCGGAGCGGGACCCTCGCGTGAACGACTGAAGAACAAGGAGCTGTACGTATGAGCAACATCGTTACGCGTAACTGGCGGGACCTGATTCGTCCGCGCGGCATCCACATCGAGCAGGAGACGCTCACCGAGTTCTACGGTCGCTTCACGTGCGAGCCCCTCGAGCGCGGCTACGGCATCACGCTCGGCAACTCGCTCCGTCGCGTTCTTCTGTCGTCGCTCCAGGGCGCGGCCGCCACGGCCATTCGCGTCGACGGCGCGCTCCACGAGTTCACGACCATCGGCGACGTCGTCGAGGACGTGACCGACATCATCCTCAACCTGAAGGAAGTCGTCTTCAAGTCGCAGACCGCGAAGACGTACCAGGTCCGTATCGACAAGGAGGGCCCTGGCCCCGTCTACGCGAAGGACGTCCTCGTCACCGACGGCCTCAGCGTCCTCAACCCGGACCACCTCATCGCGACGCTCGACAAGAAGGGCCCCCTCGCGATGGAGCTCACGGTCAACGTGGGCCGCGGCTACGTCCCCGCCGAGAAGAACAAGACGGCGACCATGCCGATCGGAACGATCCCGATCGACGCGCTCTTCAGCCCCGTCCGTAAGGTGAATTACACGGTCACCAACGCGCGCGTCGGTCAGGTCACCGACTACGACAAGCTGACCCTCGAGGTCTGGACCAACGGCGCCGTGAAGCCCCAGGACGCAGTCGCTTACGCGGCCAAGATCCTCAAGGAGCAGCTCACGATCTTCATCAACTTCGAGGAGACCGAGGAGACGTCCTACGTCTCGGGCGCCACCGAGGAAGAGCCGCTCAACGAGAACCTGTTCCGCTCGGTCGACGAGCTGGAGCTCAGCGTTCGTTCGGCGAACTGCCTGCAGAATGCAAACATCACCCTCATCGGCGAGCTGGTTCAGCGCACCGAGCAGGACATGCTGAAGACTAAGAACTTCGGCCGCAAGAGCCTCAAGGAGATCAAGGAAATCCTTGCCAACATGGGACTCTCGCTCGGCATGAAGATCGACAACTGGCCGCAAATGCTCGAGCGCTGGAAGGCGCAGCAGGCCCAGAACTAAGCCTCCTTTAGAGAAGAGACGAGAGAGTCATGCGTCATAACAATGCAGGTCGTAAGTTCGACCGGAACACCAGCAGTCGTAAGTCGATGTTCCGTAACCTCACGGCCAACCTCGTGCTCAACGAGCGCATCGAGACGACCGAAGCGAAGGCGAAGGAGCTCCGCCGCGTCGCCGAGCGTCTGATCACCAAGGCCATTCGCCTCGGTGAGGTCGGCTACACGGCCCAGGAGAAGCTCTCCGAGGTCGACAAGGGCAAGCGCCTCGCGACCAAGCGCATCATCTCGGCGTTCCTTCCCCGTTGGGGAACGCGCGTCGAGAAGGGCGGAGAGACCAAGAAGGTCGATCTGGTCGAGAAGGTCATGCTCGATCTCGCGAAGCGGTTCGCCAAGCGGCCGGGTGGCTACACCCGCACCGTGAAGATGGGCCAGCGCCGCGGTGACAACGCTCCGCTCGTCATCATCGAGTTTGTCGACAAGGCCTCCTCTTCCGAGGGTTCCGAGGGTTCCGAGGGTTCCGAGGGCGGGGAGAAGAAGGCGAAGAAGGCCCCGAAGAAGGCGGCCGCAGCGAAGAAGCCGGCGAAGGCCGCCGCAGCCGCAGGCTGAACGAAGGCGATCCTTCGGGGGATCGCGGTCGCCGTGACGGAGGCGACGAGCTTGAGCTCGTCGCCTTTGTCGTTTGTCGAAGCCCCATTGCTACGCCCTAGGCTCGGGATGATCATCCCTGATCGGACGGAGCGACCCGTGGGCACTCGACGTCCCGGTCGCGCGTTACCGAGCTGCGGAACGCTTACGTTTCTGTCGTGGCGCGACGTCTGCGAGGTTGGAAGAATCGCGGCGAATCGCGGACCTCGAACCTCGCGAGCTCGCGCCGATCGTTCGCCCCGCAGGCGCTTCCTCAGGAGGCGTTCGCGGGGCGATGTCGTTTCCGGCGTCCGCCGAACAGCAAGAGCGCGATGACGCCGAGCAGCAAGCATCCGGCAGCGGCAACGATGTTGCGCGTACGGCTCTGGCGATCGGCGGTGGTCGCCGAGAGGCGCTCGAGCTCGGCGCGAGCCTTCGTGTGCGTGGGATCGAGGACGAGCGCGCGCTTGAATGGCTCGCTGTCGGGGAT
>JAYTOQ010001076.1:0-2603 GCA_043747665.1 Polyangiaceae bacterium
GTACCCATGAACATGAGGTGCTCGAAGAGATGTGCGAAGCCGGTGCGCTTCACCACCTCGAACCGCGAGCCGACGCCGTACGACACGTTGACCACCACCGTCGGAACGGCGTGGTCCTCGTGGAGGATGACCACCATGCCGTTGGGCAGCGTGGTGCGCGTGAACGGAATGGCGACGTCGGCGCTCGCCGTGCTCGCACCGAAAACGGTCGTGCCCGACGCGGCCAGCGCCGCGAGCGCGAGGCAAGAGGACAGGCGCCGGAATCTCGCGCTCTTCATGGACCGCCGTCTAACACGGGCGAAAGCCGGCGGAACCGGCGGATGTAAGGCGCGGGCATGCGGCGCGTTCTTCTGGTGTGTCCTGCTCCGCCTCCGTTCTATCGGCCTTCCCGGCGCCCGGCATGCCGTGGGAAAAGCTGGGCCGGAATGCCGCGGGCCGCCGTATGCTGCGACCCGTGACGGAGACCGCGGACGACCCTGCGAAGTCCCTGTCGAGGGACGTCCGCCGCGAGGTGGACCCGGAGCTCCAGCGGAGGCGCGCCGAGTCCGACGCTGCCGACCACGTGCTCGTCGACCGCGCGCAGGGCGGCGATCGCGTGGCGCTCGGAGAGCTCCTCAGCAAATACGGACCAGGGCTCTACCGTAGCGTCCTCTTGCCGCGGCTCGGCACCGAGACCGCGGCCAAGGAAGCGCTCGCCGAGACCTACGCGAAGGTAGTGGCCAACATCGCGAAGTTCACGTGGCAGAACGTCGGCTTCTACCCGTGGCTGCGCACGGTCGCGCTCCGGATCGCCCTCGATCAGCTCCGCGCCCGCAAGCGCCTCGTTCTCTTCGAGGCGGACGATCTCGCGCGCGAGATCGACGCTGCCCAGACGACCACGCCCGTCGAGCAGCAGATCAGCGATCAGCGCGATCGTGAGGCGGCGCGCTCGAAGGTCGAGGAAGCGCTCGGCAAGATCAACCCTCGCTATGCGCGCGCCATCCGGCTGCGCGTGCTCGAGGAGAAGCCGCGCGAAGAGGTGGCCGGCAAGCTCGGCGTGAGCGCGGCGACGTTCGACGTGCTCTTGCATCGGGCCATCGCATCGCTCAAGAAGACGCTCGAGGCAGGCGGCGTGTCTGCTGCATCTGACGGAGAGAAGAGGAACGGCGATGGTTGACCGCGACCCGGAGCGCCCTGACGATGACCTCGATCCGGATGCTCCCGCTTCGGCGGAAGAGGTCGCGGCATCGAAGCGTCTTCGCGACGCGCTCGAGGGCAGAGCCGCGGCCGGCGCGTCTCCCGAGATCGACCTCGCCCTCGCGCTGCGCGCAGCGTGGGATCCTGGCGCGCTGTCGGCCGACGAGAGTCGCGCGATGCTCGATGCGACGCCGTCCGCCGAGGAGCAAGACCACGCAGCGCAGCTCCGCGAGGCGCTGGCGTCGAAGGCCGAGCCGCCGGCGACCGAGACCGCGACGGCGCAGCTCGCGCATGCGCTTCGCGCGGCGTTCGCGCCGGCAGCGCTCGACGAGACCGAGCACCGCGCCATCCTCGACGCCGCGCTGGCGAAGCTGCCGGCGAAGACCGCTCCGAAGACCGAAGTACAGCCGTCCAACGTGATCGCCATGAAGCGTCGCGCCACGGTGGTTCGCGTCGCGTTCGGGTTCGTCGCCGGCGGCCTCGCGCTCGCCGCGAGCGTCGTTCTCGTCGTCACGAACGCGCCCGGCCCCGGCTCCGAAGCTCCGCTCGCCAGGGCCCGCACCACGCAGCCGCTCTTCTCCGAGCCGTTCAAGGCGGGAGAGACCAGCGCGCGCATCGATCGCATCGCATCGGCCCGCGCCGGCGACTTCCGCGACAACCGCTTCACCAAGTGGGGCGTGCGATGACCAGGAAGCTCGTCGCGCTGCTGCTGGGAACGATCGCGCTCGCGCTCCTCGCCGCCTTCGGCGTCGTGCCGGCATGCTCGCGCCACGACGGGGGCGCCGACGACGGCACGCCGGTCGACACCGAGATCATGGCGTTCCTCTCCGAGGCACGCGCGCTCCATCACGAGGCCAACATGAAAGAGGAGGGCGGCGACCTCGCCGGCGCGGTGAGCGCCATCGAGAGGCTCGTCGCCGCGCGGCGCCCGCATCCCGAGCGCAAGGGAGCGCTCGCGCCGCCGGAGATCGAGGAGGTGCTCGCCGATGCGTATGCGCGTCTCGCGGAGCTGCGGCTCAAGAAGGGCGAGCTCGATCCGGCGGCCGGCGCCGTGAAGAGCGGGCTCGAGCACGTCGCGGAGGCCACGTACTTCCGCGGCCATCTCGTCGAGGTGCAGGGCCTCGTCGAGGAGGCGCGCGCCGCGCAGCTCGCCGACGCCGGCAACGCCGCCGAGGCCTCGAAGGCCCGCGAGCACGCCATTCAGCTGCTCGAGGAGGTCGTCAAGATCCAGGACCAGGTCATCCAGCGCTCGCTGGGCAAGGACGGCGGATGATCCGGCGCGCGGTCCTCTCGTGCGCGGTCGTCGCGGTGGCGTGCAGCGGTTGCGCGGCGGCGAAGTCCTCGCCGCCGTCGGCGCCTGCGGGACAAAGCTACGGGACCGCCGGGTATCCGAGCGGGGCGGCTGCGATGTCCCAGGACGTGCCGTA
>JAYTOQ010001077.1:0-6537 GCA_043747665.1 Polyangiaceae bacterium
CTCGTGTGGCTCGGCGTGCTCCTCGCGGTCTGCGCGAGCGGAGGCGCGCAGTCGCTCGCCGTCGCCAGCGGCGCGGTCGGCGCCTTCGGCAGCGGCATCCTCGCGACCGTCTCACCGGCGGCGGCGGGCGCAGTCCTCGTCGCGGCGGCGTTCACGGAGCGCACCACCCGCATCCGTTCGCGTACCGCACGCGCGGTGCACGTGCTCGTCGCGCTCGTGGGTGGCGGTCTCGCGGGCACGCTGTCCACGTCGTTCAACGCGTCGTCGATTCCGGTGATGGCGGTGGCGATTCTGGTTGCGGCGGTGCTCTCGGCGCTCCCGTTGCTCGTCGATGCCGATGATCCCATCGCGCACGCTCTCGACCAGGCAGCTGCGGCAGTCGGTGAGCCGGCGCGCGCCGCGCTTGCGTCGGGCGCCGAGCTCCGTCGCAACGCCGAGGAGGTTCCGCTCGATCGCGCCACGCAGGCCCGCGTTCGCAAGACGTGGGGCTCGCTGCTCCGCCTCGCCGAGGCTCGCGTTCGCCTCGAGCGCTCGCGTCCGAAGGTGCTCGTCCGCATCGGCGAGCTGGCTGCCGCGTCGCAGGCGGTGCCTACGTCGCTCGCGGCGCCTATGTCGCAGGCGGTGCCGACGTCGCAGGCGGTGCTGGCATCGCCCGCGCTGGTCACCACCGCACCAGCGTCCGCCGCCGATGCCGTCCTCGCCATGGTCGATCAGCGGCTCGTCGAGCACGTCACCGTGCTCGCGAAGGCCTATACCGCCGTGGATACTGCGCGTGCCGCCGCCATCGGCCTCGAGGACGCGGACCTCCGCACCGTCGATTCGATGGGCGACTCGCTCGAGGACGTCAGCCGCGCGATGGTCGAGGTAAAGGCCGAGAACGCCGCGTGAGGCTCACTTGAACTGAGCTGCGCCGGTGAAGACCTTGCCGGCCTGCGGTCCGGGAATGGAGTCGGTGACTACCTGGCCGTCGGCGCCGGTGATGCGCAGCGCGATGCCGTTCGGCTGATCGCCGACGCCCATCGTGTCGACGAAGTAGTCGTAGGTCGCGCGCGGCATCTCGGTGAACGTGCCGTTCTTCGAGTACTCCACCTTTGCGACCGGGATGCGGTGGTTTCGGACCTGGATGGCGGTCCAGTACTTCGAGCTGCCCTCCTTCACGCGATAGGCCATCGGGCCGGTGATGTTGCACGCGACGGCTCGATACGTGATGGGAACGCGTCCCAGCTTGGGATCGGCGATCTTCGCGAAGGCCTGGGCGCTCAGATCGATGTGGCCGGGCTCGCAGTCCGGGCAGAGGTCGACGACGCGAACGGTGATCTTTCCGTTGGGTCCGCTGACGTCGAGGCACGCGCCGCAAGCCGCGCTGCCCGCGAAGTCGGCGTCGGGAAGCGCGGTCACGTCGGTGTCGGACGTGATGTCGAAGCTGCACGCGACCTGACCCGCGCTCGAGTAGTCGTAGTACGTCGCCTTACCTTGCTGGACGGCGGCGGAGAACGTGCTGCCCGAGCCTCCGCCGACCTCGCGATTCGTCCCGGGCGTGGCGAGCAACGTCGAGCCGCCGCTGGCAGGGGCAGGATCATCGCCGCACGCGACGCTGCACGTCGCGCTGCATGTGACGACGATGGCAAGAAGGAGCCTCTGCGTGACAGCGAGTGCGTGAGACGAAGAGCGCAGCACGGCGGTCAGTATAGCTGCGCTCGTGGAACCGCCAGAGCTTTGCGCCGGGCTCGATCGCGCGCGCGGGCGCGCCCTCACATACACTCGAGCTTGTACTTTTTTCGCCCGTTTGCATCGAGCGTGTACGGCGGATCGCAGCTCCTCTTCGGCGCGGGCGGCGGCGTCGCAGTCTTGACGGTCGTGGCCTGCGTTGGTGGTGCCGGAGGCCGTGCCGTATGCGTCGGCGCGGTCGCAGTGTGTACCGTCGCCGCCGCGCTCGTGTCCGCCTCCGCGATTGTCGGCGCAGGATCCGCGCTCGTGCTCGTGCCCGTGCTCGTGCTCGTGCTCGTGCCCGTGGCCGTGGCCGTAGCCGTGCCCGCTCCCACGCCTGTTCCGGCTCCCACGCCGCTCCCCGCGCTCGATCCGGACAGCGCGGCCGCCCCCGTTGCCGTCTCTCCCGATCCCCGCCCGAGCAGCACCACCCCCATGATCACGAGCAGCACGAGCAGCCCGAGCCCGCTCGCGAGGATCGGCAACTTCCGATCGACGGGGAGCGCCATCGTGCCCGTGAAACGAGAGCCAGTGACCTTCGAGCCGGTGCCCTCGTCGGAGCCTGCGCGTCCAATGCTGTCGACGTTCTGCGGCCCTCCGGCGTACTGCATCGACTCCGAGACGGAAGACGACGACGTCGGCTCCGCGCGCCGGATCGCATGCGCCATCGGCATCGTCCCGCTCGGCGCGCCCACACCGAGGAGCGTGCCCTGCCGCGAGCTTGGGATGCCCATCATCTCGAGGTCGCTGTCCTGCGACTCGGGCTCCGGTCGTCCCGACGCCGACACACGGAGGCCGGCCGAGTTGCTCTCGATCTGCGCGATCTGATCCTCGCGCGCGCTCAGGATCGTTCCGACGAGGTTCTCTACCCACTCTCCGACCTCGGTGGCGCTCGCGACGCCGACGCACTTCTCGAGCTCGAAGGCGAGCGCGCGAGCCGTTGCGTGCCGCTGCTTTGCATCGCGCGCTAGCGCCTTCAGCAGCGGCGCATCGAACGCCGTGGTCAGGCCGGGAACGATCGCACTCGGCGGCACCACGGGATCGCGGAGGATCTTTGCGAGCGTCTCGCTCTCCGTCTCGCCCTTGAAGAGTCGCTCGCCCGTGAGCATCTCCCACATCACGACGCCCGAAGCGTAGATGTCGACGGCTCGCGTCACGTCACGGCCGGAGAGCTGCTCCGGCGGCATGTACGCGAGCTTGCCCTTGATCTGACCGTCTCGCGTGACCTGGATGCGTCCGGCCGCCTTCGCGATGCCGAAGTCGAGCACACGCGGAATGCCGTCGGCGCCGACGAGAACGTTTTGCGGTGACACGTCGCGATGAACGAGATCGATGCGGTCGCCGCGCTCGTTCTTGGCCTCGTGCGCGGCATGAAGGCCATGGAGGAACCCGCACATGATCGACGCGGCGATGCGCGGCGGAATGCGCTGCCCCGCCTTGCGCGCCGTGCGGAGCAGCTTCGAGAGCGACTCGCCGCGCACATAATCCATGATGAGGAAGAGCTCGCCGTCGGTCGCGACGACGTCGATGGTGGCGACGACGTTCGGATGCTGAACGCGCGCGGCGAGGCGAGCCTCGTCGAGGAACATCGAGACGAACTCGGGGTCCTTCGCGAACTGCGGATGCAGTCGCTTCACGGCCACGGTGCGCGCGAACCCGACCGGACCGAGCAGGCGTCCGATGTGAACCGTCGCCATGCCGCCGGCAGCGATCTCGTTGTAGAGCGCATAACGCCCCACGAGGCGCAGCGGTCCGCGTTCAGCCGCCATCATCCTGATGCGAGCATATCTCTTCTACCGTTCGTCCCACAGCCGGATGCCGCCGAGCAGCCCGGCCACGTTGTCGGTAATCCGTACGTGCGGCTGGAGGTCCAGCCGCAAATGCTTGGCATTGCCGCCACCCACGTAAATACGGCGGGGATTCCAGATGGGATCGATCTGGGCCAGCACCTCCCCGACGTGCTTATTCCACTTCTTCTTGCCTACCTTGTCGAGCGCTCTCGCGCCGACGTAGTCCTCGTAGGTCTTTTTTCCCTTGAAGGGATGGTGCGCCAGCTCGAGGTTCGGGACGTACTTGCCGTCGATGTAGAGCGCGCAGCCCATGCCCGTGCCGAGCGTGATGACCATCTCGAGGCCCTTGCCCTCGATGACTCCGAAGCCCTGGACGCCCGCGTCGTTGAGGACGCGCGTGGGGCGCTTCAAGCGGCGCTCGAGCGACTCCTTCAGCTCGAAGTTCTTCCAGCTCTTGTCGAGGTTGGGCGCGGTATGCGTCGAGCCGCCGACGATGACTCCGGGAAAGCCGACGCTCACGCGATCGAAGGGCGCGAGCGGCTTGACGAGCGCGAGCAACGCCGCGACCACGGTCTCCGGTGTCGCCGGCTTGGGCGTCTCGACGCGTACGCGATCGGTGAGCTTGTGGCCGCGCTCGTCGAGGACGATGGCCTTCAAGCCGGTGCCGCCGATGTCGATGCAGAGCGTGCGGAGCGAGCCCGCCTTCGTTGCCACCATGGGGCCGAGGCTACATCACTGCATGATGGCGTCGGCGCATTTCGCGGGGTCGGCGGTGCCCGAAGCCCACCCGAGGAGGCAGTCGAAGCCGGTGTCCGTGGAGCGAAGCACCGACCCGCCCTTGTGACGGACGCCGCCCTGATCGACGCCGAGCGGCTTCTTGAGGAGAAGGAAGTCGATGAAGGCTCCCTTCGTCATCAGGCACTGGCTGATCTCTTCGGGCTCGAGCCCCACCACCGAGTAGTAGTTCGCCGCCGACTCGTTGGGCTGAATGCCGCGATTGTCGCGCGTGCCGTTGGGACCGTCGTTCAAGCGGAGCCCGTTGGGGCTGTAAATGCGGAGCGGCCGGCCCACCTGCCCGTGGCAATCGAGCGCGCCGCATCGTCTCTGCATGAACGTGTCGACGCCTTGATTGATGAACTGATCCTTGTCCGGAAGAGCGAGCGGCGACACCGCCCCGGCGTCGACCGAGCACGCGTTGCCGAGCGCGAGCAGCGCGAATGCGCCGGCCCACGCGGCGAGCGCGACACCCGCCGTCCAGCGACTGCGGCTCATGGCTTCCCCGCGGCCTGCGCGGCGACGAAGATCTGCGGGATCGACGAGCGCGGATCGTCCGTGGGCAGCGACAGCTTGCTGCCGGCCGCCGGCCGGTGACAAAAATTGCAGGAGCCCTCGCGGTTGACCGTCGAATTCATCGGCACCTGTTTGCCGTCTTTCGAAAGGAGACCGACCTTGAAGGGGAAAGTGAGGTCGCTCCACTCCGACTCCGGGATGTAGAAGTTACCGGCGGCGTTCGTGTCGTAACGCCGCTGCGAGCTCGCGGCGTCGATGAAGAGCACCTGTACGCCTTCCGCGCCGTTGGCGTCCGCGCCGTTCGTCTCGAAGATCGTTCCGGCGACCGCGAAGGGGAACTTGCTCGCCGGTCCGCCCGCCGAGTGACACAGCACGCAGGGCTGACCGGCGCGATGCAGAGGCCCCGTCGCGACGGAAGGGTTCTCGCCGCCGAGCTCGCCGATCCGGCGATCGCGCACGGGATCGCTGCAAGACACGGAGGCGAAGGCGGCGAAGGCGGCGAGCGCTGCTACGGCGATGGGACGAACGGCTTTGTGATGCATGACCATCCTCAGAACTCTGCTTCGAAGCCTAGCGTCCCGTACGCCCCGGTGCGGGCGGTGATGTAGAGCGACTTGAGGTAGCGCGAGTACATGACCTCGCCGGACACGATGATCGCGTACTGGAACGACGCCTTCTCGGTGGTGAGAGCAATTCGCGCGCCACCGCCTGCGGTCACCGTCATCATCGGCGAGAGCTCGCGATCGCCGGTGCGATAGGTGAAGACCTGGAGCGGGATGCCGTCGGCCTCGATCGCCGCAGGGTAGGCGAGCTTGTAGAAGCTCGCGCCCGATTGGACGTGGTAGCGGAGATGCGGCCACACGCGGAGGTGGTCACCGAGATCGTGCAAGTACTTGCCGTCGGTCGTGCTCGCCTTGATCCCCCAGGAATCGTCATAGAGGCGCTCCTCGACGCGCAGCGTGCCGCTCGAGAAGCGATGGTTGACGCGCGCGCCGATCGAGAAGCGATCGCGCGTGTGGGGCAGGAATTCGCGCGCGCGCACCGAGAGGCGGTTGGCGTTGACGGCGTCGATGGACTCGCCGGGCGAGACCTTGGGCGCGACGTCGGGCGCGAACATCGGCACGTACCGGTACAGCTTGGAGTTCTCGCCGGTCTCGAACTGGGCGGTGACGCCCGTGACGAGGAGCGTGGTCGGTGACATCACGAAGGTGATGCCGCCCTCGAACTCATGCGTGGTGAGGTTGCGCTCGAACTGCGCGAACGGCGTGTTGCGGATGCCGATGCGGTCGCTCGAGAAGTTGTAACCGAAGCGCGGCGTGATGAGCTTGTCGTCGAGCTCCGCGGAGGTCGAGGCGCCGATGGTGCGCGACAGGTAGTCGGGCTCGCTCGACACGTTGCCGTTCAGGTTCAGTCCCACGACGCCGATCTTGTAGCCGCCGTTCAACGAAGCGGCGTGGCGCGCCTCCTTGTACGGGGGTGAGGCCATCGAGACGACGTCCGGAGAAGCGGCGCTGACGAAATCGATGAGATACGAGCCGCCGACGTTCCAGCCCTGCGTCGGCGAGACCACCGCCGCGTTGATCCCTGGCGAGAAGACGTGGACGTTCGTCGAGTCGGTGTAGCCGGAGCCTTCGATACCGACGTGGACGTTCGGCTTGGTCGACTTGCGCTCGACGCACGCGAGCTTCTCGTCGTAGGAGGTCGCGCTCTGGAGGCAGTCGATCTCGCTCTGCGTGGTGTTGGTGGGCTT
>JAYTOQ010001078.1:0-3703 GCA_043747665.1 Polyangiaceae bacterium
CTAGCCCGGAGCCCGCGCGCGCGTCCACCGCCCGGTTGCCACGCGTTGCTTAGCGCACCCGAGGTAGGCTGCCGTCGTGGAGCCCCCGCCCGCAACGCCCACCCCTCCCACCCCCCCCGCAACGCCCACCCCTCCCGCAACGCCTGCCGCGTTCGCTGCTCCGGTCGAGCCCGCCGCGCGGAAGAAGACTCGCGGCCCAAGTCTCTACGTCCAGGTCCTCGTCGCGATCGTCATCGCGGTGCTCCTCGGCTGGCTGAAGCCGGACTGGGGCATCGCGATGAAGCCGCTCGGCGACGGCTTCGTGAAGCTGATCAAGATGCTCATCGGCCCGATCGTCTTCACGACGGTCACGGTTGGCATCGCCGGCATGAAGGATCTGAAGAAGGCCGGACGCGTCGGTGGGAAGGCCGTCCTCTACTTCGAGATCATGACCACCGTCGCGCTCGTCATCGGCCTCGCGATGGCACACGTGGTCCATCCGGGCTCCGGCATCCACGCGTCGGCGGGGAGCATGGATACGTCCGTGCTCGACAGGACGCTGGCCGGATCGAGCCCGCACGGCTTCGTCGAGCACCTGCTCGCGATCATCCCGAACAGCTTCGTCGGCGCCTTCGTCGAGGGAGACGTGCTGCAGATCCTCGTCCTCGGCGTGCTGATGGGCGTGGCGCTGGCGGGCCTCGGCGAGCGCGCCGCCGCCGTCGTGAAGCTGTTCGAGCAGCTCTCGAAGACCATCTTCGCGATCGTCGGCATCGTCATGCGCCTCGCGCCTCTCGGCGCCTTCGGTGCGATGGCGTTCACGATCGGAAAATATGGGGTCGGAACGCTCGGCAGCCTCGCAAAGCTGATGGGCGCCTTCTACGCGGCCGCGCTGCTCTTCGTGCTCGTCGTCCTCGGCCTGGTCATGCGTGCGATGGGCCTCTCGATCATCAAGCTCCTCAAGTATCTACGCGAGGAGCTCGTGGTCGTGCTCGGAACCTCGTCATCCGAGTCGGCGCTCCCGCGCCTCATGGACAAGCTCGAGGCCATGGGCTGCAGCTCCTCGGTGGTACGCCTCGTCGTCCCGACCGGGTACTCGTTCAACCTCGATGGCACCGCGATCTACCTGACGATGGCGGCGCTCTTCGTCGCGCAAGCGCTCGACGTGGACCTGTCGCCGGGCGACGAGCTCCGCTTGATGCTCGTGCTGCTCCTCACCTCGAAGGGCGCAGCGGGCGTCACCGGCAGCGGCTTCGTGGTGCTCGCCGCGACGTTGTCGACCACCGGCAGCGTACCGGTCGCCGGGCTCACGCTGCTGCTCGGGGTCGATCGCTTCATGTCGGAAGCGCGCGCGCTCACGAACATCGTCGGCAATGCCGTGGCGACGATCGTGGTTGCGCGATGGGAGAAGGAGCTCGACGTCGATCAGGCCAAGCAAGTGCTCGACGGCGGCGGCGAGAGTCAGCTCAGAGCGAGACCGCGCCGCCGCACGGCACGTTGACGGTTTGCGCTTCCTTCATGCCGGCTTTGACCTTGTGCGACCCGCACGAGACCGTGACTGCGCCGTCGTTCACGCGACGGAACGAGCCGTCGACGACGACCGCGCGAAGGTTCGGGTCCACCCTGACCACGCCGGTGGTCGCGGCGGGAGCAGCGGCGACGGGAGCCGCAGCCACCGCGGGAGCCGACGGCGGAGGGGGCAGCGGCGCGCCGACCGGCGCGCGTTCTCCGCTGGACGAGCGGTTGCCACCGGGCGCTGCGAGCGCGCCGCCGGAGGAACGAGCGACCGGCGCCGCTGCGGGAGCTGCCGCGACCGGCGCCGCGATGGCGGGAGACGCCGGAGGCGGGGTCACGGCGAACGAGCCCTTGCCGGTGAAGCCGCGCGGCGCCGCGCCGGGGGTGGGCGCCGACGGAAGCGAGGAGACGTCGATGGGCGACGATGCTGCGCCCGTCGGCTCGGCGGCGGGCGCCGCAGGTGCCTGGCTCGGCGAGGATTCACCCGCCGCGGAGGTGGTCTCGGTGGTCGCCTCGACCGCGTCCGTCTTCGAGAGCGTGCGGCTCGCCGCGTAACCGCCGATGCCGACGAGGCTCACGAGGAGGAGCGCCGCCGCGGCCATGCCGCCGATGGCGAGACCGCTGAGGCCGCCCGAGGGGCGCTCCACGGCGGCCGCACGGTGCATGTGCATGTGCACGGGCGCGGGGACGCGCGCCATCGGAGCAATGACGGGCATCGGCGCACGCTGCCTCGCGTCGAGCGCAACGGGCGCGATCGAGCTCGGACGCGCGTTCACCTTGCGCTGGAGCGCCGGCGGCATCGCCGAACGAACGAGGACCTCGGTCTGCTGCGGCTCCGAGTCCGCGAGATCGGTGAGCTGCGCAGCGGCGGCCGCCACCTTCGCCATGTCGTTGCCGCGAATCTCGAGCGTTCTCTCGACAGCCGTTGCAGCGAGCGCTGCCTTCGCGGCGCCTGCGACCTGGGGAGCGAGCTCCGAGATGATGACGCTCTCCTCGCGTTCCTCCAGCGGGAGCGGGCTCGTGACCGGCGCTGCCGGCATGCCGACGAGCGTGCTCGCATGGTGGTTCGGTACACGCGCGGTGATGGGCGCGGGCTCGAAGACCGTCGCGGCGAGGGCCGCAGCTTCGACGGCCTTCACTGCCGGCGCGATGACCGCCACGGCGCCGATGCGGGCGGGCTCGGGCGCGGGCTCGGTCGCGCGCATCGCGATGCCCTCGACCTCGACCTCGTCGAATGCACCGACCTCACCGACCTCGAAGCCGCTCGGCTCCGGCGCCGGAACAGCAGCGGGAGTAGCGTCGACCTCGAAGCTCGCGAAGCCCGCGGCAGCGGCCTCGAGCGCGTCGATGTCGTCGATGTCGTCGGTCTCGAGGATGTCGTCGGCGCTGAGCTCTTCGAGCTGTCCGCTGGCGTCCGCCTTTGGTGCCGGCGGGAGCGTGCGGACGCTCTTCGGCATCGGACGACCGAGGTCGGCAAAGTCGAAGGGGCGCTGGGAAGAGGCAGGGCTTTCGGGCACGGGTGTCGCGTCTTTCGGTGAGGGGACCGCGCGAAGAGGCGCGGCGAAGCGGAGAACAGGCCGAGGGGGCCCAGCGGCGGCGGCATTCTTACCGAGAATCCCGGTCGTGCAAGCCAAGGGCAGAAATTTTTACAGGGCCCGCTTCTTGCGAAGCTCTGTCGGCAAGGCCCCGAAAGGAGAGAAGGAAGCGGCGAAGCAAGCGAAGCGAACGCGCCATAGTACGAAGCCACCGGGGGATTCCTCCCTCGGTGGCTCGCACGCTCAATTTCAGGCTTACTTTACGGCGTATTAGTGCGCCATCGCCCGTATCACTGCGCCGATCAAGATCTGCGCGGCGAACCCTATTCCGGCGCCCTTCTTGGTCTCCGGGCCTTTCGCGATGGCGTAGACGAGGATGAGGCCGATGCATCCGCCGAAGAACCCGGCGAGGAACCCGAGCCCCAGGCTCCCCGCGACCGGCGCGATGTAGCTCGGTTGGAGGCCGAACGGCTGTTGTTGCGGCGCCGCGTACGGGTTGTTCATCCCGCCGCCGTAGCCGCCGGGAGGAGGACCGCCGTAGCCGCCGCCGCCGGGAGGAGGACCGCCGTAGCCGTAGCCGCCGGGAGGAGGGCCGCCGTAGCCGCCGCCGCCGGGTGGCGGGCCGCCTCCAGGGGGTTGATTTCCGCCGGGATTCCAGTTCTGAGACATTGCGTTCC
>JAYTOQ010001079.1:0-3872 GCA_043747665.1 Polyangiaceae bacterium
CGCGTGCACGAGCACGTCGAGCTCTACGTCAACGGTCGCAACCTCACCAATGATCGCTACATCGCTTCGCGCCGGCCCTTCGGCGCCCGCCCCGGCGCACCGCTGTGGATGCTGGGAGGCGTACGCGGCGAGTTCTGAGCGACCCTGCTGCAAGGGCGCGCGGGACGCACTATGGTGCTGGGGTGTATCGCTACGATGCCGTCGTCGAGAAGCTCGCGCGCCTGGGAAGCGCGGCCGACGTCCCCGATACGGGCGACGGTCCGCCCCGCGCGGCCGTGGCCGCGATCCTCCGTGACGGAGGTGCGGACGGCGCCGAGGTCCTCTTCATCCTGCGCGCCGAGTCCGACAGGGATCCGTGGTCGGGCCACATCGCGTTCCCCGGCGGTCGCCGCGAGCCCGAGGACGACAGCCTCCTGACGACGGCCATTCGCGAGACGCGCGAGGAGGTCGGCATCGAGCTCGCGCGCACCGAGCTCGTCGCGCGCCTCCCGGAGATCCCCGCCTTCAAGCGATCGAAGCGCGGCGTGCTCGTCGTCACGCCGTTCGTCTTCGCCAAGCGCGGCACCGTGACGCCGACGCTCAGCGCGGAGGTGGCGAGCACGCTCTGGATATCGCTCGCGAAGCTCGCGCGCGGCGAGGGCAAGGGTACCCACGCCTTCACGTGGGAGGAAAAACCCTACGAGCTGCCTTGTTTCAGGCTCGATCCGGGCCAACACGTCCTCTGGGGAATGACGCACGGCATGGTCTTGCGCATGCTCGAAGCTCTGGCTTGAGCGCATGTTGCCATTGGCGCGGAACGGCCTCGCCGCCGCGAGAATGCGGTAGGCTGATCGCATGACGCGCAGAGCGAAGCGGCGTGCTCTCTCCGTGTACCGCAGCATCGCCGTTCTCTTGGGAGCGGTGATGCTCGTGACGATCGGTTGCGCGGGGGACCTCATCGTTCCTCCTCCGCAATGCACGGGGACGCAGTGCTCCTGCGAAGAGGATCCTCTCCAGCCGCTGTGCAAGGGCTTCAACACGCGCCCCGATGGCGGCATGCTGGACATGAGCGACGCCATGAAGGTCGACGCAAACGACGGCAGCCTCGGCGCCGACACGAGCGCTCCGCCCGACGCCGAGGCAGACGCGTCTGCGGACGCCGCCGACGACGGCGGCTGACGCTCCGCGCGAGCGCGGCTGACTTCAGCTCTTGCTCTTCCCGGCGCGTCGCGCGTCGCGCGTCGCGCGTCGATGCGCTCGAGGCGCGCGGCGATGCGCTCGGAGGCCACGCTGCGCACAAACGGGGGGCCCGCCGTCAACGTCAGTCAGCTTCGTGGGCACGTTGCGCGGACGCAGTATCTCTGTCAGGATAGTTTGTGTGGCCCGCCGCCGGCCACCAACCATCGTTCGAGAAAGTCGGTCTCCATTCCGCAAGTCACGGCAACGACGTGGATGATGTCGGGTGTTCTCTTGACGATGTGTTTCGCGCCAGCCTGCGGGCTCGCAGATGTCGGCGGCGCAGCGGAGAGTGACGTGGGCGCCGACCGGAACGGAGGTGTGGACGGGACCGGGACCGGCGGGACCGGCGCCGCGAACGGTGGAACTTCCTCGGGCGGTGTCGCCACGAGCTCGGGGCAAGGCGGCTCGATGAACGACGCCGGGACTACCTCCGATGCGGGAGCCGCCCCCAGCAAGACACCAGCGCTGAAGCTCGGAACGGCAGGCACGTTCGCGCTGCTCTCGAAGGGCGGCATCTCGACGGTGCCGACCGCGATCATCACGGGGGACCTCGGTATCAGCCCTGCAGCAGCGACGTACATCACGGGCTTCTCGCTCACCGCCGACGGCACCAACGTCTTCTCGACGTCCACCCAGGTCATCGGCAAGGTCTTCGCCGCCGACTACGCGGTGCCGACGCCATCGAACCTCACCACCGCGATCTCGGACATGGAGCTCGCCTTCACGGAAGCGGGAGGGCGCGCTCCCGACGTCATCGAGCTCGGCGCGGGTCACATTGGCGGCAGGACGCTCGTGCCTGGCGTCTACAAGTGGAGCACCGCCGTCCTCATCCCCGCGAGCATCACCCTCGACGGCAACGCCAACGACGTCTGGATCTTCAAGATCGCGCAGACGCTCGGCATGAGCAGCGCAACGAGCGTCATCCTCGTGGGCGGCGCGCAGCCGAAGCACGTGTTCTGGAGCATCGCAGGCGCCGTCAACCTCGCTACGACCGCGCACATCGAAGGAGTCATCCTCACGCAAACTTCGATCACGCTCGGGACGGGCGCGTCGATCAAGGGCCGCTTGCTGGCGCAGACCACCATCGACCTCGCGGCTGACGCGATCGTTCAGTCCTCACCGTAGTCGAACGAACGAACGACACCCGACGCCGAGCCGGCAGGCCGCGGCGAAACGTCATCGGAAACTCTCAAGATCAGGTACTCGCAGAACTGGAGCCCGTACCGGGCGACCCGGCGCAGCGAGAAGACGATGGTGCAGGCGCTCTTGAAGAGCATCTGCGCAGCCATCGAGCAGCCCACCCGGAAGGAAGAAGCGAGGAAGGGGAAGCGATAACCTGCCGGTGGACGCTTGAAGCAGTGCGGGCGTCCTGGTACGGACCTGCACTGGGTGCCGCGACCGTACGGTCTCGGAAGGGCATTGAGATAATGAGATGGTCGGGCCGCCAGCTCTCATCGTGACCATCGTGGTCACGCGCTGGAGCCACACATGACGTCCCCGGAACCAAGGCGAGCAGTCGCACCCGAAACATGGGCGCCCGCCCGTAGAGCTGTAGAAAGCGTCCTTCGGCTCCTGGAGCGCCTTCTTCACGTAGAGGCCGCCAGTGGCGTGCTGCTTCTTGTCGCTGCGGTTGTTGCGCTCGTCTGGGCGAACTCACCGTGGTCGGCCTCCTACGAGCACCTTTGGCATGCACCCGTCACGTTCGGCATCGGCGCGTACAGCTCGACGAACGCCGTCCACTTTTGGATCAACGACGGCCTGATGGTCGTCTTCTTCTTCGTTGTCGGCCTGGAGATCCGACGTGAGGTCCATGAAGGGGAGCTGTCCGAACTACGACGGGCAGCTCTACCCATCGCCGCTGCACTCGGCGGCATGTTGGTCCCCGCCACCATCTTCTGGAGCATCAACCGAGGGCTTCCATCTCAACGTGGATGGGGAGTCCCGATGGCGACAGACATCGCGTTCGCCGTTGGTGTCCTTGCACTCCTCGGCAAGCGCGTACCTCCCGCACTGCGGGTGCTGCTCCTGGCGCTCGCCATCATCGACGACATCGGCGCGATCATCGTGATCGCCCTGTTCTACTCCTCCGGCATCTCCCTCAGCGGCCTCCTCCTCGCCCTCGGTGGCGTTGCGGGAGTCCTCGTCATGCAGCGTCTCGGTGTCCGACGAGCCGTGGTGTACGTCCTTCCAGGCTTCATCATTTGGCTCGGCTGCCTCCGAGCCGGGATTCATCCGACGATTGCGGGCGTCATCCTCGGTCTGCTCACTCCTGCAAAGGCATGGCTCGGGGAACGCGGATTTCTCGTCGCGATCCGTCACGCCGTCGAGAGTTTCCGGGGCGAGAGTGCGCGCGAGCATCATCGGGCGGAAGACCTGCTTGGTTCACTCGGTCACGTCCGAGAGGCCCAGCGAGAAGCCGTCGCCCCGGTTGTGCGTCTGCAAAGCACCCTGCACCCTTGGGTTGCTTTCATCATCATGCCGCTGTTCGCTCTCGCGAACGCGGGAGTGAACCTTCGCGGAGTGGGTTTGAGCGCTCCCGACGTTCAGCCCGTAGTGATCGGAGTGGCACTCGGACTCGTCCTCGGCAAGCCTGTAGGGATCGTTGCGATGAGCTATCTGGCCGTACGCTTGCGGCTTGCTGTCGTCCCGGCAGG
>JAYTOQ010001080.1:0-1937 GCA_043747665.1 Polyangiaceae bacterium
TTGCGATCGCGCTGATCGATCCAGACCACACCGCTCTTGAAGCCCTCGGCCGCTCTCGCGAGCGCACCCGCGACGGGGTCGTCCTCTTCCCAGTGCTTCGGCTCGGTGCGGCTCGTCGACTGGATGCGGGCGAGGTCGGCGCGGAGATCGCCGGCGCGACGCGCGAGGATGGTGACCGCGTCGTCGCGTTCGTTGGCGAGCGCGAAGGCAAGCAGCGCCTCGAGCGCAGCATCGAGCTTGCCGAGCGCCTCGATGCGCGGCTCGGTCCAGTCGGTGTGCGCCAGCATGCGACGGCTCTCCTCGCCGCCGCGGCCGACGCGCGAGAACGGCGCCCGCGAGGAAGGCGGGCTCGACGAGCTGCCGGCGCCCTGCCAGGTTCGGAAGAAGTGCTGCCCGGCCTGCTCCACGTTGTCGACGAGGCTCATCGACGTCGCGTCGAGGATCTTGGCGGCGATGACCCCACGACGCGCATCGCGTACGAGCGAGTCGAGACGCGCGGTGGAGATGCGGACGCCGAAGAAATCGGTGGCGACGCTCTCGATTTGATGCGCCTCGTCGAAGATGACGGCGTCGTAGTTGGGGATGGCTCCCCCGAAGCCGCCGTTCTTGCCGGTCCGGAGCGCGAGATCGGCGAAGAACAGGTGATGGTTCACGACCACCACCTGCGCCTGCTCGGCCTCGCGACGCATGCGGGTGACGAAGCACTCGTCGTAGAACGTGCATCCTGCACCGATCCGCGTCTCGGTGCTGGAGGAGACGTCGCGCCAGGCGTGGGCGCCCTCCTCGAGATCCTCGAGCTCGGCGCGATCGCCATCGGTGGACGTGTACGACCAGCGCTCGATGCGCGCGAGGTCGGCGGAGACCACCTCGCCGCCGCGGAGGCGTTCCGAGAGCCGGCGCTTGCATAGGTAGTTCGACAAGCCCTTCATGAGGGCAGCCTTGAACTCGACGCCGTGCTCGGCGAGCACCTCGCGGACGAGCGGCAGGTCTTTCGTGAAGATCTGCTCCTGGAGCGCGTGCGTCGCGGTGGAGATCACCACCTTGCGCCCGCTCAGGATCGCCGGGACCAGGTAGGCGAGGGTCTTGCCAGTGCCGGTGCCGGCCTCGACGAAGAGGTGCCCGTTCTTCGCGAGCGCCTCGTGGACGGCCCGGGCCATGACGAGCTGGCCGTCGCGGTGCTCGTAGCCCTTCAGCCTGCGAGCGAGCGGCGACGAAGGTCCGAGCACGTCGTCCACGTGCGACACGGGGTGCGAGGCGCCTGGTGTGCTGCGAGGACCCGAGCGCGGAAGGCGCGGGGGGCGCGGAGGGTCGGCCGAATCTGGATGCAGCGGCTCCAGATCGTCGAGCGGGTCGAGCGGATCGAACGGATCGAGCTCGTCGGCCGTCTCGGGCGCCAGAAGCTCGCCTCGATGCATCGTCTCGACGTGTACCGAAGGCGGCACGCGGCGTCGAGCAAAGTCGCGCGAAAGCCCGATCGGTTGCTACGATCACGGGCACGTGAGCCGCGCCGGTCCGCCCTCCCCTCTTCCGCCGCCCATCGCGCTCGCACGCGATGCGACGTCGGGCGCTCGCGTTCGCGCTCGCGCTCACGGCGACGCGCGAGCGGTGGGAGCGAGCACGGAGCGCGACGTCCCTGTCATCGATCGCGAAGGCGCCGTCGCCCCACTACGCTTGGCCATCGGCAAGGACGGCCTCGGGATCGAGCTCGCCGGTCCGGCGACCGTGGAGTGCCTGGACGTCGTCGAGCTGGTGGTCCGCCTGCCGCACGTGAAATTCCCGTTCGACGTGAGCGGCGGCGTCGCCAAGTTTCGCCACAAGCGCGGCGAGCTCGAGCGCGTAGGAGTCGAGCTCGACGCGCGGCGCGTCGCGCGCTGGGCCGAGCCGCGGCTGCGTGGCCTCCTCGCGGCCGGGCCCTGCACGGTGATCGTCGAGCCGCG
>JAYTOQ010001081.1:0-1723 GCA_043747665.1 Polyangiaceae bacterium
TCGAGACGAGCCGCCTCGCAGGCGTCGGCGAGGAGCGCGAGCCCGATCGGCGAATGCGGCACGCGGATGAGGATGGCCTTCGCCGCCGCGCGCGCGCGCATCGGGTCACCCTTGGCGAGCGCCTCCTGGCCTTCGTAGAGATACCCGTCCACCCCGGCGAGGACGACCTCGACGCGTCCCAGCCAACCGGCAATGGTCTCGGCAAGGCGTGACATGATCGAACATCGTGTTTATCACGCCGGCGCGAGCCGTGCTTCGTGTCATGCCGCGAGGTCGTGGGCGATGCGGGCGAGGACCTCGGGGGCGTTCGCCGCGATGACGTTGCCGTGCGACACGACGATGCGCTTGACGTCCTCGTGCGCCCACGCGCTCAGCTGCTGGGCGAGCGCCGCGGGATCCTTCACGTCGCGCATCTTGACGACGCCGGGCACGTGCGGCTCGCGGCCGGTCATGCCCATGAGATCGAACAGCCAGCCACCGAAGCCAGGCTTGCTCGGGACGTTGAACACCAGCTCGTTGATGATGATGGTGGTCCCGCTCGCCGAGCGCACGTGCAACGCGGCCTCGTGACCGTCGGTGCCGGGCATCGTCACGAACTCCACGCGGGGATCACCGAGATCGGGCGCGGTGTCGTCCACCGGGACGAGCTCTTCCACCTTCTTTCGCGCGCCGGGCGGTGCGATGACGCGCATGCGCGGAAACCGCTCCTTCCACGGCTTCACGTCCATGCGGTGGCGATCGCAGGGGACGACGAGGAACGAAGGCTCACCGAGCGCGAGCAGCTCGTGCATTTTCGCCTCGTCCAGGGCGATCGCACTGAAGATGAGTAGCCCGCCGCTCGCGAGACGCACGACCGTCATGCGGCGCGGGAAGTCTCCGATCGGCATGGACATTTGGCCGGTCACCGTCCAGATGTTGTCGTCGAGCTGCTCGAGCTTGCCGTGCGGCAAGACGGTCCACGTTTCGTTGGGCTTGCTCATGGCAAGCCCTGCGAGCAGGTCGCGTGCCAGGTCAGAGGTCTTCGCGTTCGAGCAGCGCACGCAGGAGCGCAGCGTCAAATCGCAAGAGCAGCACCTTCTCGCGATCGACGACCACGGCGCCGGGCGCCGAGCCCTTCGGCTTTCGCAGGTAGCGGCGCGGGGTGTACTGGACGTCGACCGCCTTCTCCTCGCGCGCGTCGGAGAAGTGCGCCGCGAGATGGGCGGCGTCGATCAGGTCCTCGGCGGGGCACGTGTGGTTCTTCTCGAGCGGAACGATCACGTGCGCGCCGGTGCGGTCCTTCGCGTGCAACCACAGGTCGTGTGGCTTCGCGATCTTCAGCGTGAGCGCGTCGTTGTCGGCTGCGCCCTTGCCCACGAGCACCTTCTTCCCGCTGCGCGCGAGGAACGTCCGGAACGGCACGCGCCTCGCCCCTTTCACGCCCGCCCCCGCACTGGCTCCGGCTCCCGCCTTCGCGCTCGCGCTCGCCTTCGCGCTCGCGCTCGCTCCGGCATCGACGAGCGTCACGTCCCGCGGCGCCCGCCTCTTCGCTTCCTTCGCGGCCGCATCCATCTCCGCCAGCGACGCCGCGTCTCGCACCGCCTCGAGCGCTGCCGCGACCGCCATCGCTTGCGCCTCCGCCTGCGCGAGCCTCTCTTCGGCGATCCGTCCGCCGAGCTTCAGCCGCTTGGCGCGCTTGAACATCGCCTCGACCTGCTCGCGCGCGCTCTTCGCGGGATCGAGC
>JAYTOQ010001082.1:0-2301 GCA_043747665.1 Polyangiaceae bacterium
CGCAATCGCGTGGTCACGCCGGTCGAGGTCAGCGCGGAGATCTTGCGCGCGCTCAAGCGCCTCGCCGAGGACGAGCTTCGCAGCGTCGGCGGCGCGGTCATCACCGTGCCCGCATACTTCGACGACGCGCAGCGCCAGGCCACGAAGGACGCCGGCCGTCTCGCTGGCCTCGACGTGCTGCGCTTGCTCAACGAGCCGACCGCCGCGGCGCTCGCCTACGGCCTCGAGAAGAAGCAGAACGGCCAATTCGCAGTCTACGACCTGGGCGGCGGGACGTTCGACGTGACCATCTTGGTGCTCGACGACGGCGTCTTCCAGGTGAAGTCGACCGGCGGCGACAGTGCGCTCGGTGGCGACGACATGGACCGCGCGCTGGCCGAGGAGCTGTTCACGCTCGCGAAGCGTGATTCGAAGACCGCGAAGCCCGGCGAGGTGCGGGTCGTCCTCGACGTCGCGCGCCAGGTGAAGCACGGCCTCACCGACGCACGCGAGGTCGAGGTTGAGAATCCGCTCGGTACGGATCCGAAGACGTTGCTCGTCACGCGCGAACGCTTCGATGCGCTCGTCGAGCCTCTGCTCGCGCGTACCGGAACGGCATGCAAGCGCGCGCTGCGCGATGCGGAGACGAAGCCCGAGGACCTCGACGGGATCATCCTGGTCGGCGGCTCGACGCGCGTCCCCGCGGTGCGCGCATTCGTCGCGAAGCTGTTCGGCAAGGAGCCGCTGGCGGACATCGATCCCGATCAGGTGGTCGCGCTCGGCGCCGCCGTGCAGGCGAATCTCTTGGCCGGACAGGGCAACACCGACGAGGTGCTGCTGCTCGACGTCATCCCGCTGTCGCTCGGCATCGAGGTGGGCGGAGGTGTGGTCGATCGCGTGTTGCCTCGCAACACCACGACGCCCGCCGCGGCGCGCGCCTCGTACACGACGCAGGAGGACAACCAGACCGGCTTCGAGATCCACGTCGTGCAGGGAGAGCGCGAGCTTGCCGCCGACTGCCGGAGCCTCGCGCGGTTCACGCTCAAAGGCATTCCGCCGATGGCGGCTGGCATGGCGCGCCTCGAGGTCACGTTTCGCGTCGATGCCGACGGCCTGCTCGGCGTCCACGCGCGCGAAGAGCGCACGGGCCTCGAGCAGACGGTGGAGGTCAAGCCGTCCTACGGGCTCGACGACGACGCGGTGGAGCAGATGCTCATCGACGCCATCGATCACGGTGAGGACGATCTCCTCGCGCGACGCATCGCAGAAGCGCGCGTCGATGCGCATCGCATCGGCACGTCGACCAGGAAGTCGATCGACTCCGATGCCGCGCTGCTGATGGCCGGCGAGCGCGAGAAGATCGTGGCCGCGCTGGCCGCGCTCGACGAGGTGGCGAAGGGCACCGACCCCCGCCGGATGCAGCTGCGCATCGACGACCTCGACGCGGCGACGAAGGACTTTGCCGGCCGCCGCATGAATCAGGCGATCGCGAAGGCGATCGAGGGCCAGCGTCTCGACCAGGTGGAGCGCACCGTCGAGCACGCGAAGGGAATCGAGCTCGCGCACGGTTCTCCGCTGCCGGCGCCTTCACCGGCGTCGCGCTGAAGACGACGACAAGGAGCATGGCGATGGCGATCGTTCGATTCAAGGGCTACGGCGAGGTAGAGGTTCCGGTCGGCGCGAGCATCCTCGAGGCCGCGCAGAAAGGCGATGTCCCCGAGGGCTACGCCTGCGGCGGCGTGTGCGCGTGCTCGACGTGCCACGTCTACGTGCTGAAAGGCGCAGAGCACCTCAGCGAGGCCGAGGAAGAGGAAGAGGACATCCTCGACAAGGCGTTCGATGTGCGCGCGACGTCGCGCCTAGGCTGCCAGTCGACGATCAAGACGGACGGAGAGATCGAGGTCGAGATCACGCGCGAGAGCCTCGAGGCGTACGAGAACGAGCACCCCGAAGCGCGCGGCAAGTACACGAAGCGCGGCGGCCCGACTGGCGGCCCGACCGAGCCGACGGAGCCAGCCGAGCGCTGAGGTAGGGCCAGATCACCCCTCGCGAGAGCGGGTAAAAGTAGGTGTTGGCGCGTTCGTTGCGCCGGCATCGAGCGTGCTGATGTAGGCCTCATGCTCGCTCGAACCGTACGCACTACGCACCTCGCTCGCCTCGAGCGCCGGACATGGCCACGGACGACCCGGGCTCGACGTCGCCATCGAAACCGGCGGCGAGCCCCGAAGCTGGTATCGATGCCGCGCCGGTCGTCGATCCGATCTGCGGGCAGCTCGCGCAGTGCTGCAAGGACCTCGGCTCTGCGGGCTAAGACACCACGAT
>JAYTOQ010001083.1:0-2410 GCA_043747665.1 Polyangiaceae bacterium
GGGACCATCGGGTAGACGCACGGCGTCAGGCTCGCGATGAACCCGAAGCCGAACGATGCGAGCACTGCGACGATGGCTCCATGCTTGGCGTAAATATCCTGGAACCCGCCGCTCTCGGAGCCCTCGCCACCACCGGCCGCGAGAGCGAGCGTCGGGATGAGCATCAAGGCACAGAACGACAGGACCTGCGTCAGGCGACGGTTCACGATTCCTCCTACGGATTCCAATGCGGGCGACGTCGAGGACGATGGTAGCAAGTGCGAGACCTACGCCGCGAGGGGTCCCGGAGATCCACCCTCGACTGGCTCCCACCTCTTCCTACCGTGCGGGGGCCGTCGATTATTCCAGATGAGATCGATCGCTCGCGAAGCGCCCACACGGGGACCGATGGATCGCGGGCGGCCCGCCCAAGGGCCGGTGTCCTCAGTTGGCGGTCATCTTCGAGAGCGTCGCGCGCGCCATCCGCACTTCGCCTTCGAGCGCGATCCCGAGCGCCGGACGCGACGCGCCCGTGCGCTTCACGAACGCATCGAGGTAACGACGAGCCGCGTTCCACTCGCCCGCCGCATACGCGAGATGACCGAGCACGAAGCGACCATAGCCTTGCCCGCACGGGGCCTCGGCGAGCGCGTTGATGGTGTCCTGGAGATCGCCGACCTTCTCTCCCGCCGCGATCCGCGAGAGCGCGAGGTGGGCGCGATAGAGGGGTCGATCCTTCGTCCCCCAGCGCGCCGCGCGGCGGAGCGCGGCCATGGCCTCGGCGTAACGTTGAGCCAGGAAAAGCGTGCTTCCGAGGGTCCAGAGATGGAACGGCCGGCGCGATGCCGGGCCCCGACGTGCCGCCGCGCGGAGATGCGCGAGCGCCGCATCGAGGTCGCCGCTCGCAAGCGCGGCGCGGGCGGCGTCCTGGTTCAGGACGTCGGGCAGGACATCGAGTTCGAGCGCCTGGAGCGCGATGGTGTGCGCCTTGCGGAATTGGCGACCCTCGTAGAGCGAGAGGTAGAGCTGCCGCAGCAGCATGGCGTGCGTGGTGCGATCGAGCGTCGAGCGCGCCGCGAGGCCGCGCCGCGCGTACATCGCGCGGGAGCGCGCGCTTCGCGCAGCCATCGCCTTGCGGAGATAGTCCTCGGGATCACTCGCCAACTGTTTGGCTTGCACGATCAAAGTGTAGCACTCACGCTTTTTTCCGGCCAAAAGCCGCGTTCGCCGCTGCGCCCGCGTCGCGTGGACGTTGCCTTTCGCCGGAAAGCGCTGCGCTTCGCGCCGTCGTCGGGTCGTGCTACGCGTTGCGGGGTCCGATGCTGCAACGCGTTGCCGCCGCCGCCATCGTCCTGTTCGCCGGCCTCCTTCTGACGGGGTGCGGGCGAAAAGCGACGCGCGAGGACTGCGAGGCGGTCGTCGACAAGAACGTCGAGCTGCAGCTGAAGGCGCTCGGCGTGGTCGAGCCCAGTACCGTGCAGAAGCGGCGCGACGACATGCGCGCGTCGATGAAGGACGATATCGACAAGTGCGTCGGCAAGCGCGTGACGGACTCGATGATTTCCTGCGTGAAGAACGCCGAGAGCACGGAAAAAATCGACAAGTGCCTTCGATGAAGAACGCTCAGCGCTCTTTTGCGGTGCGCGGGGCCGGAGGTCGACGCATCAGCGTACTTGGTCTTCTGCTCGTCGCGAGCCTCGCGTCGTTCGGCAGCAGCACGTCGTGCAAAAGGAAGGTTTCGCAGCCGCAGTGCGACGAGCTCCTCGATCGCTTCTCGGAGCTCGTCGTGAAGGAGCGCATGCCCGATGCCGGCGCCGACGCGCTCGCCGCCGAGCGCGTTCGCGAGCGCGGTGAAGCGAAGAGCGACGACGCTTTCAAGAACTGCACCTCGGAGGTGCAGGCCGACGAGCACGCCTGCGCGATGAAGGCGGCCACCTCCGAGGCGCTGATCAAGTGCCTGGAGTAGCGCGGACGAAGTCGATCTCGAGACCCGCCTGCTCGATGCGGAAGCCGCTCACCCGATCGCCGGCTGATGGATTCGCCGACGCCGCATCCACGGCGGGCACGAGCACGATGCCCGATATCTTCGTGAAGAACGACGGCGCGCTCCTGTCGGCTCCAGGGAACGCGACGAAGGCGGGCTGACCGCTGGCCTTCACCACGATGTGGCCTCCGTCGACGGTCACCGTCATCTTCGCGACGCTCTCGAGGACGGCCGCCGGGAGCTTCGGCGCCAGCTTCTCGCGGCTCGCAGGCGAGAGCTCGTACGCCCCGGCGAGGCGCGCCGCGAGCGCTGCATCGAGCACGCCCACGGGTCGCTCCACCTTCGGTGCACGCGGCCTGGCCTCGACGATCATCTTCGTGACGGCGCCGCCGAAGGCGCTCGCGTCGAAATCCTCGGAGTTGGAGAGGAACACGACGGCGACGCCGA
>JAYTOQ010001084.1:0-1641 GCA_043747665.1 Polyangiaceae bacterium
CGCGTACCAGCGGTAGCGTCGTGCGGCGACCGTCGATACGCTGGTCGCGTGCGGGGCTTGGAACGGGTGGCATGTGTCTTCGCCGCGATGCTCGTCGCGTGTGCGAGTGCGCCACCACCGCCCCCTTTGGCACCCGCAGTGGATACGGTTGACGAGCACGACACGCCGCCGGAGGAGCCGGCGCCCGTGGCGACAGTGACCGGGCTGGATGCGCCCGAGCGAGCAGCGCCGCCGTCCACCAGGAGCTACGACGAGGCGCTCTCGACGCCCGAGAGGCTCGACGTCAACGATGACCGCGTGCACCTCACCGATGCGCAGCTTACGGGGCCGATCCGCGGCGTCCTCACGGGGTGCCGCGTGCCCTCGAACGCGAGGGTGACCGTCAAGACCGCCGTGAAGGGCGGTCGGGCGATCGGGGTGACCGTCATCGTGAGGTTCGAGCACCCGAGCCCGCCGAAGCGGCCATCGAGAGCGGCCGCGAGAGCGGCCGCGAGAGCGGCAGCGCTGACGGCGAAGGCGGAAGCGAAGGCGAGCGCGAAGATCATCACGTGCGTCGATCGCGCGGTACGCGCTGTGGTCTGGCCCCCGAGCAGTCGTCGTGACTCGTTCGCGACCGACTTCTGACCGGGCTCATTTTTCCGTGCAACCGAGGCCGCCGGGGGGCATCGTTTAGAGCCACGCCGCGCTCGGCCCGATCGCGGCAGTTCACTGGAACGCGTACGGCGGCGCGGAGGCTGGAGACCTCCTGACGGTGGATCCCTCCGCCGCGCGAGGCGTGTGCGACGTCCCGATCGTCGGACTGCTCGCCGTCGTCCAGGAGGCGCACGCGGACTTGAAGGAGACGAAGAGCGCGCGGCGACATTCGCGCACGCGTCCCGTGAGCGGCCATCACCACCTCCACGCCTCGCTAGTTGTCGTCCCCGTCCGGCTCTGCCGTGACCTTCAGCGGCATCTGGACCTCCTTCGCATAGTCCATCACCAGCGTGGCCTTCGTCTCGGCGATGTCGCGCGTGTAGGTCCCGGCGATGCCCTTGCCGTGCTCGTGGATGGCCATCATCAGCGCGGTCGCCGACGTCTCGTTCATGTGGAAGAACTGCTCGAGCACGTGCACGACGAACCACTTGCTCGTGTAGTCGTCGTTGTAGAAGACCACGCAATAGCGGCGGGCCCGCGCGGTCTTGGGATCGCGCTCGAGCACCACGTCACTGTCGCCTTTGCCTCCCAGCTCGCTCATCGGGTCCTGTCGCGACCGAGCTTAGCGCGAACCCGAGTACCTTCAACGCGAGGTTGCGGCTCATGCGTATCGTCTTCCTGGATTTCGACGGCGTCCTCAACGCGCGCGCGCGCGCGCGCGCTCGTCGAGCGAGCGGAGAAGCCGCATGAGCCTGGGCCCAGCCTGCTCGACGAGGACGCCGTGGCCAGGCTCGATCAGCTCTGCGTCGACGCCGGAGCGGCGATCGTCGTGTCCTCCAGCTGGCGGCTCACCCTCGGCCGTGCGGCGCTCGAGGACGTGCTCCGCGCGAAGGGGCTCGCGACCACGGCCATCCTCGACATGACGCCGATGATCCCGCACAAGCGAGGTCGCGGCGCCGAGATCCAGCTCTGGCTCGACACGGTCCCACGCGATCGAGGCTGGTCGAT
>JAYTOQ010001085.1:0-3760 GCA_043747665.1 Polyangiaceae bacterium
CTCGAGAAAGCCTTTTCGCGGGAGGATCCGCCCGTGGCTGCCGAACACGATGGTGTCGTCGTCGAGGCCCAGCTCCTTGCGAAGGAGGCGCCCGGCAGCGTCGGGCGCGAACTCGTCGGTGTCGATCGCATCGTGGACGACGCGGACCTTCTCCTTCACGTGCGCGAACTGCTTGGCGATGGGCTTCGACACGCAGAGGATGGCGCGCACGCCCTCCGATGCGGCGAGGCGTGCATGCAGCGCCTCGATGGGCCGCGCGACCTCGGGATAGAACGCGTGCCACACCACGGGCACGTCGGTCATACGCGCGATGGCACCGCCGGCGAAATTCGCGGTGGTGCCGTTGCAGAAGACCACCTCGGCGCGCGTGCTCTTGACGAGCGAGATGAGCTCGAACACCGCGGACGTGCCGCGCGCCACGTTGCCGACGGCGCGGAGGGCGCGCAGCGCGAGCGGCGCGTCGAAGTCGGCGCGATCCATGGCGCGGCTCCACGGCTCGACGACGTTCTCCACGAGGTTCGGCAGGTAGTGCAGCTCGTCGACGACCTTGCCGGCGGTAAGCAGATCGCTGACCACGCCCTGCCTCGGCACGATCACCGTGCGCCGGATGAGTGCGGGGTCGAGGAACTTGAGGATGTAGAAGAGCGTTCGTCCCGGGCCGCCGTTGCGCGACGTATCGTTGAGAAAGAGCGCTCGCACGGGACGGCTCATCGTGTACTGCCTTGCTCGACTCGCTCGAAGATCCGGATATCTTCGGCGGTGCTACTATGGATTGCGTAGCGCGGCCACACGCTGCTCTCGAGCTTCGAGAGGTGCGAGAGCCGATAGCCGATGATGCCTGCGCCGAGGCCGTGAAAATAGGCGCGCGTCCGCTGGTCGTGCTGGCGCTCTGCCTGCTGGGGCGCGATGACCTGGCCGGGCGGCGCCTCCTCCATGAAGTAGCGCCACGCCCAGGCATTCGTCACGATCACGAAGCGCGGTTTGCGCGCCTCGATGTCCGCGAACTCGGTCTCCACCTCGACCACGTTGGGCAGCGGATTACGCGTCGCGAGCGGGGTGAGATCGATGCGCTCGACGCGCGCCTGGGGAGGCATGCGCGGCAGGTAGGCATTCGCGCCGTAGATCTCGATGAGATCACCGGGGCGCGTGTTCTCGGCGAGCCACGCCTCGCTATCGTAGCGCGGGTCGAGGAGCAGCATCGCGTCGACGTCGGCGCAGACGAAGAGCGCCCACGCGAGCATGGCGCCGATGAGGCCGAGCACGACGCGCCGCAGCGGCCTCGTCTGCCAGCGCTCGAGCAACCAATCGAACGCCACGCCGGCATAGACCGCGAGGAGCAGCATCTCGGGCATCGCGAAGCGATGCTCGGTGCGGCGCGCCGTCATGTTGAAGCACACGACGAACGAGAGCGCGCCGAAGAGCGGCACGAGCCCGGCGGCGAGCTTCGCGCTCGTGCCGCGTGACCCGCGCGTCGTCGCGACGTGAGCCCCCAGACCGGCGATCGCCGCCGCCGCGAAGGGCCACGGATAGAAGCGATCGAAGCCGACCGCGAGCGACTTCACGATCTCGAAGCGCCCTGCCCAGGTCGCCGCGTAGTAGGCGTGGTTTTGGCTCGCGGGCCCGAGCAAGAAATGGATCCGTGCCTTGAATCCCGAGGGATTCGTGATCGCTCCGCTCACCAGAAGAAAGAGCGCCGCCGCGATGGCGAGGCCGATGGCGAGCTGCCGCAGGATCGCTCCGCGTCGCGCTCGCGCCTCCTGATCGAGCGCGAACCACGCGGCAACGGCGAGCGGAAAGCCGAGCAGGAAGATCGCATAGGCCTGGTCCTTCGTGCCCACCGCGAGCGCTCCGAGGAGCAGCGCGCGGCGGAAGCGACGAGGCTCGTGGCGCACCATCGCGCGCACCGTCTCGAGCAGCGCGAAGCACGCCCAGAACAGATAGGGCACGTCGAGATTGCTGGTGTGCGCGTAGTACGTGAGCGGCGCGTTCACAGCGATCACGAGCGCGACGAGCAGGGACGCGCGCTTGCCCCACACCTCCTCGGCGAGCTTCGCGAGGAAGTAGATGATCCCGATCGCCATCGCCTCGCTGACGAGACGCGCGACCACCGTGAGGACGGTCATGGTCGGGACCTGGATCATGGTGTGGATGACGTCGCCGGGCGACAGCGACGGAGCGCGTGCGAGCGCGAGGCCCCACGCCGGCGAGGTGAGAAGCGAGAGCGCGAGCAGGTGCACCGGCGGATACGTGAAGTAGTGACCCGGCAGGTACGTCTCGTACGTTCCGACCAGGAAATCACGAGGCGCGATGCCGTCGTCCTCCCACGCATCGGAGGCGGGCATGCCCCACGCGATCCCGACGATGTGGAGGACGAGGGCCGCGCCCAGGATCCACGCGAGCGGCGACGAGCGGGCCTGGCGGAGGAGCGCGAAGATCCGCGGTTTCATGGGCCCTGCAACGACGCCGTGGCGCGGAGGCGGCCCGAACCCGCGGCGACCAGCTCCTCGTAGACGGCGCGGTAACCTTCGCACATCGTCTCGATCCGGCAGCGCTCTTCGATGAACCGTCTTCCTGCCACGCCGAAGCGGCGTGCTCGTCCGCGATCACTCGCGGCCTCGGACAGGGCGCTCGCGAGCGCCGCTGCGCTGCGTTCGGGGACGAGCCAGCCCGTCTCGCCGTGCTGCACGATCTCGGGGAGGCCGCCGCCCGCGAAGCCGACCACGGGGCGCTCGATGGCGAGCGCCTCCAGCACCGAGAGGCCGAGCGGCTCCTCACGCGACGCGTTGACGATGGCGTCGGCACCGGCGACGGCGGCGCGCGGATCGGCGAGATAGCCAAGAAAACGCACGCGATCGGCGACGCCGAGGTCGCGCGCGATCTGCTCGAGGCGCGCGCGCTCGCTGCCATCGCCGACGATGTCGATCGCAAAGCCCTTCGCACGGCTCGCGGCCTCGATGACGAGGTCGACGCCCTTCCAGGGCTCCAGCCTGCACACCACTGCGAACGTGAACGGTCGCTCCGCGGCGGTAGCGCTTGCCTCGCTTGCCTCGCTTGCCTCGGTGGCCTCGGTGGCCTCGGTGGCCTCGCTTGCCTCGGTGGCTCGACGTGGCGAGAAGTAGTCGGCGTCCACGCCGTTCAAGATCACGCGCAGCCGAGGCGCGATGCCGGGCACCGCGCGCGTGACCCAGTCGGCGACGTACTGGCTGATGGCCACGCTGCGGTCGACCCGCGCGAGCGACCAGCGCGTGAACGACCGCGTGCTCGCGTCGATGAAGTACTGCACGTGGTGCTCGGTGCGGATGATCGGGACGCCCGCACGCAGCGCCGCGCGCGTCCCGAGGACGTGCGAGCCGAACGTGTGGAGGTGGGCCACGCTCGCGCGCTCGTCCTTCAACACGCCCGCGAGCCACGCCACGTCACTCGGTCCCAGCGAACGCCAGAGATACGCGATGGGGTTCTCGCGCACTGGACCGCGATCGCGAATGGAGAGGCCGTTCTTCTCGAACATCGCGGCGAGCTTGCGGTTCGGAGTGAGCAGCGCAACGACGTGCTCGGCGCCGCTCTCCTTCGGACGCGACGCGAGGTCGACGAGGAGCCGCTCTGCTCCGCCGATGTCGCCCGCCACGACCACATGCACGACACGCAATCCCGACTCGCGCGCCATTACACTTCGGCGTGGCGCAAGGATCGATGGCGATGGGACATGCGTGAAACCACGGCTGCCGTACCGCAGCGCGAATACCCGTGTCAAGGACGCCTC
>JAYTOQ010001086.1:0-4130 GCA_043747665.1 Polyangiaceae bacterium
GCCCTTCTCCGCGTCGAGCGCGACCTCCTCGGAGAGCCGCGCGGTCTCGTTGGCGTTCGACTGCACCTGGTCGATCGAGACGTCCATCTCGTTCATCGACGAGCTGGTCTCCTCGGCGGTGAGCGAGAGCGCATCGACGTTCTTGGCGACCTCCTTGATCGAGTAGGCCATTTCCTCGATGGAGCTCACGGTCTCGCGCACGCTGTTCGCGAGCTCACCGAGGTTGTCCGCGACCTCCGAGCTGGTGGCGGTCATCTCGAGGATCGAGGAGCTCGACTCTGCGGCGTTCTGCGTCAGCGCCTCGACGCTGGTCGCGAAATCGCGCATCGCGCCCGCGATCTCCTTGATCAGCCGCGAGGTGTCGTCGGCAGCGCTGAGCTGCATGCCGACGCCGTCCTGCAGCTTCTTCGCGAGGCCCTCGAGGTCCTCCTGCGCTTCCTTCTGCGAACGACCGCGCTTCTCCTCGTCGTCGGCGATCCGTGCGAGCTCGTCGAAGAGCCGCGCCGTCTCCGCCGTCGCGCCACTGGGGACGATGGGCCGGTCGCCGCGCCGCGCGCGACGAACGCCATCGACGATGGCGCCGACGTCCTGCGTGCCGCCGCCGGAGCCGGCGACGTAAGCGCCGACCGCTCCGCCGATACCGCACATGATCGCGAGCTGGACCATGTCGCGGCTGTCCCGCGTCACGAAGTAGGCGAGCACGGCAACGCCGGCTGCGATGAGTGCGCCGAGCAGCGCTTTTTGATTCGTGGGGGTCATGAAAACGTCTGGCGGCCGAGCGTACGCGATCAGGCGGAGCGAGCGATAGTCGTCTTCTCAGCGGCTTTTTGGAGGTCTTCGGAGCTGGCGTCGTCGGCGTCGGCGCGATCGGGCTCGGCCACCTCGAAGCGAATGCCGGCCTTCTGCAGGCGAGCGGTGGCGATCCCGAAGGCGACCTCGCTCTGGTCGATCCCCACGAACGTCCGCCCCAGCCTTGCCGCGACCGCGAGCGTGGTCCCGCTCCCCGCGTACGGATCGAGGACCACCTCGTTCACGTCGGTCAGGGCGAGAATGAGCCGCTCCAGGAGCGCCTCGGGCTTCTGGGTCGGATAACCCGTGCGCTCGCGCGACACGGGCGCGAGCACGCCGATCTCCCAAACGTCACCCATCGGCACGCCTTTCGTCGCCTCGTCGGTGGTCGACGAGCGCGCGCGGCGACCGTCCTTCTCGAACACGGCGCGCTGCTTGTTCGTCCCCCACGTCGCGAGCGTCGAGGCGGCGAGCGGCTCGTACGGCGTGTTGAACCGCGGCTTCGTCTTCGCGCACTTGCGCCAGCGGAGCAGCACGTCGTGCACGCGCTGGAAGTTCGGCGTCTTGCTGGGCCAGCGGCGGTAACGCCAGATGATCTCGCTGGCGAAGCACTCTTCTCCGAAGATCTCGTCGCCCAGCACCTTCAGGTAGTGGCTCGTCTTCGAGTCCACGTGGAGCACCACTGACCCGTGCGGCGCCAGGAGCTCGCGGATGAGGACGAGCCGCTGCCCGATCGACTCGAGGTACTCCGCGCGTGAGGACCAGCGATCGTCGAAGGCAAACTTCCTGGCGCGAGCCTTGAGCGGGCCTGCGCGGTCCCGCGCGCGGATGCCGGGCGTCTGCACGATGGCCTCGTGCGCCTGCCCCGTGAGGAACGGCGGATCGAGGTAAGCCAGCGTGACCTTGCCTCCGAGGGTCCCGGCGAGCTCGGCCAGCGCGCGGCGATTGTCGCCGCGCACGAGCTTCCCTTCTCCGCCGGCGGCCACGAGCACCGAGGACGGCGGCCCCTGAAGCTGCACGCCACTCTCAGGCGCGAATATGCGCTCTTTACCCGTCCAGGAGAGGCCGATGGCCGGGCGCGCTTGCTTCACGATCCGGATCGTAGAAATTCGGATCGAGCGCGCGCCAGTTTGTGACGAAGGACCTCTCTACTAGACTCGCCGCCGTGACCCAGAAGAGCCTGCTCGCGACCACCGTGGAGATGACGCCGAAGGAGCCTGCCCGACGCGCGCGCGTCTTCTCGGGCATCCAGCCCACCGGTACCCCTCACCTCGGCAATTATCTCGGCGCGATGCGGACGTGGCGCCAGCAGGTCGAGGCCGACACCGAGGACACGATGTTCTGCGTGGTCGACGCGCATGCCATCACGATGCCCTACGACCCCAAGGAGCTCCGGACCAGCATCGACGACCTCTGTCTCGACCTGATCGCAATCGGCCTCGATCCCGAGAAGACCACCCTCTTCGTCCAGAGCGACGTGCGCGAGCACACCGAGCTCGCGTGGTACCTCGCGTCGGTCACGTCCAAGGGCGACCTGGAGCGGATGACGCAATACAAGGAGAAGGGCGAGGGCAAGGAGTTCGTGTCGACCGGTCTCTTCACCTACCCGGTGCTGATGAGCGCAGACATCCTCCTCTACAAGGCCACGGTCGTGCCCGTCGGCGACGATCAGGTCCAGCACCTCGAGCTCGCGCGCGAGACGGCGCGTCGCTTCAACCACCGATTCCCGGGACCGAACGGCAAAGCCATCTTCTTCGAGCCGAAGCCGCGGCTCTCCCCGGCGCCGCGCATCATGGGCCTCGACGGGCTCACCAAGATGTCGAAGTCGAAGAACAACACCATCGGTCTCTTCGAGGATCCGAAGCCCTTCTGGGACAAGCTGAAGAAGGCTTACACCGACCCGCAGCGAATGAAGCTGAGCGATCCGGGCCGTCCCGAGCTCTGCAACATCTTCACGATGCACAAGGCGATGAGCCCCAAGGAGACGCAGGACGAGGTGGTCGCCAACTGCACGGGCGCGAAGTGGGGCTGCGTGGCCTGCAAGCAGGTGCTCTTCGAGAACTTCGAGAAGGAGCTCATTCCGCTGCGCACGAAGCGGCAGCAGCTCTCCGTCGATCGCGTGCGCCAGGCGATGGGAGACGGCGCGGCCAAGGCACGACGCATCGCCGTCGAGACCATGAAGGAAGTGCGCGACGTGATGGGTCTCGGAAGCCTCGCGACGTGACGACGCGGGCGCTGGCGTTCGCGTTCGCGTTCGCGCTGCTCGACACCGCCTGCTCGCGGGCGGCGCCGGACGCGACACCCGAGGGCGCGGTGCGTCTCTTCGTGGAGAAGATGGAGACCGGCGCCGAGGACCCGCGCGCGATGCGCGACGCGTATGGCCTGCTCGGACCCCATGCGCGCTCCAACCTCAAGGAGCGCGCCGATCGCGCGAGCAAGGGTCAGGGCCGTCGGTACGAGCCCTTCGAGATGCTCGCCGAGGGTCGTTTCGGGCTGAAATTCCGGCCCAAGAGCATGATCGCCAAGATCGACGGCGAGGACGCATTCGTCGAGGTGCGAGGCGACGGGCCCGAAGAGCGCGCCACCGTTCACTGCACGCGCGAGGCGCTCGCGTGGCGCGTGGAGCCGGAGCTTCCGGACGTGCTCGCGCCGCAACGACGCGCCGATGGCGGGAGCTGAGCGCTTCGATCGAGAAACGTCAGTCGAGCTGCAACGCGTCGGTGCAGCGGATGTCACAGGTCGGAGAGTCTTGCCCGCCGATGCGCGCGCAGCACGAGCTCGGGTCGCCCGGCGCATCGCAGGGGCACGTCGCGAGGGGAGGCATGCGCCAGATGCGAAAGCCGACGGCGGTGTCGGATGTGGAGTCGACGAGCATGATGTTGACGGCGAGCTTCTGTCCCGCGCTGAACCCCGGGAGGCCGAGCGACGCCGCCGAGATCTTCGTCTCGAGCTGGAAGTCGATCTCGTTCGAGGTACCGGCGCTCGCCACGGCGCCCATGACGTTCCCCTGGAACACGCCGTTGACGTAGTCGCCGTTCCTCCCGCGATAGTCGAACGTGAATTGATGGTCGCCGGGCCGGAACATTCCGCTCGCCGTGGGCGCCGGATCGCGACCGATGATCAGGTGGACGCTGTCGTTGGCGAAGATCTGGCTCCCCGTGTGCTCGAAGCCCGGCGCCGTCGTCACGGGATGCGCGTAGAAGTAGAGGTCGGTCGGCGTCCACTGCATCGCGAGCTCGACGCGATCACCGGCGGGGATGCCCTTGTTGACGACGCCCTGGCCGATGTCGATCCGATCGACGCAGGCCCACTCGTCGAACTTGCCGTCGATCACCGGGGCG
>JAYTOQ010001087.1:0-4555 GCA_043747665.1 Polyangiaceae bacterium
CATGGATGGGGCCGGACCTCTCGCGAAGGCGCCGCGCCGCCGCGCTGGTGAGGGTCGCTTGCACCTCCGACACCACGGCGAGCGCGATCTCCTGCGGCGTCTCCGCGCCGAGGTCGGGACCCACCGGCGCATGCAGACGTCCGAGCATGGCGTCGGTGATGGAGACGCCGGTCGCCGACAGCTCCGCGAGCATGCGCTCGGTGCGCCGCCTGGGGCCGAGCACCCCGATGTACTCTACACGCGACTGGAGAAGCGCCCCGACGCACTCCTTGTCACGCTCGTAGTCGTGGGACATCACGACAGCAAAGGAGCGTGCGTGGCGCGCCAGCGCATCTCGGAGCACGCTCCCCGGTCCGGCAAGGAGCTCGTCGGCGGCGATAAAGCGATCCCTGGTGACCGCGCTCGGATGACCCGCCGCGACGGTCACTCGCCACCCCATGGAGCGTGCGAGCGTCACCATGGGCAGCGCCCTTGGCCGGTCCCACACACGAAGAGCCGCGGCGGCGGCTCGAGCGTCTCCACGAGCGCGCTCACACCGCGCATCTCGACGCCCGCGCTCGCTGTCGTCGTCGCGCTCGTGAGCGCGGCGCGGGCCGCGCGCTCGAGCCCGTCGCGGAGCGGGCCGTCCGGAAGCGACGTCTGCGTCGGGACGCCGGCACGAACGGCGAGGCGCGCGCCGATCGGGACGGACAAGTCGTCGCTGCGAAACACGGTGACAAGCACGCCGCGCGTCTCGGCCGCAATGCAATCGCTTGCGAAGAGCAGCGGGTCGACCGCGGTAGCAGCATCGATCTGCTCGAGCATGACGTCGACCACGCCATTGCAGCCGAGGCCGAATCCCCAGCCGATCTCGTCATCTGACGTCGAGTCGTAGGTGACGACGATCGGCACGCCGTGACGGATGCGATGCGCGCCGCGTCGGACCACGTCGCCCTCGAGGCAACCGCCGCTGACGCAGCCCGCTACCCAGCGATCGCCCCGGGTAGGATCGCCGAGCGCGACGATCATCCGCGCGCCAGGCCGACGGTACGAGGAGCCCCGCACCTCGACCACGGTCGCGAGCAGGAACGCCGCCCCCTCGCGGCGGAGCGCAGCCGCCTCGCGGACGATGACGTCGAGCTCGCTCACCGCGTTCTCATAGGAGCTTGTCCACCGTGATCGGCAGGTCGCGGACCCGCTTTCCGGTCGCGTGATAGGTGGCGGCGCCGATGCCGGTGATGCCGATCTCGCCGATGCCCTTCGCGCCGATCTCGTTCACGAAGGGATCGTTCTCGTCGACCATGATGACGGCGATGGCGGGGACGTCGGCGTTCACCGGCACGTGGTAGTCCCCAAGCGAGTGATTATCGACGCGACCGTTGCGCGCGTCGCGCACCGACTCTTCGGTGAGCGCAAGGCCGATGCCCCGCACGATGCCGCCGACAAACTGGCTGCGCGCGGTCTTCGCGTTCAGGGTCTTACCCGCCGCGAACGCCGACACCACGCGGCTGACGCGTACTTCACCGGTGGCCTCATCGACGCGGACCTCGACGAACTGCGCGCCGAACGAATGGCACGAGTGACTCTTGCGGTCCTCCTTTGGCTTGACGTCGCTGCGCGCGGAGAGCTCCTCCCTTCCGGTGCGCTTGACCACGTCCCCGATGCTCTGGCGCTTCGTCTTGTCCTTCTTCGACACGAGAGCGCCGCCGTCGACGTCGATGTCTCCCGCGGGCAGGCCGTGAAGCGGCGAGGCGGCGTCAGTGATGGCGAGCTCGACGAGCCGCCCGCGCACCGCGAGGCAAGCCAGCTTCACTGCCGATCCCGTGCTCGAAGCGGTGGCCGAGCCGCCGGACACCGGCGTGGGCGGCAGCTTCATGTCACCGAGCTCGAAGGTCACCTTCTCGACCGGCATGCCCAGCGCGTCGGCCGCGATCTGCGTCATGATCGTGTACGTCCCGGTTCCGATGTCCTGCGACCCCGCCTGCACGAGAGCCGTGCCGTGGGCCTTGATGCGCGCGACCGCCGAGGCGTCGCGCTGGTTTGCAGGGTACGTCGCGGTCGCCATGCCCATCCCGACGAGCCAGCGACCGTCGCGCGTGGAGCGCGGCTGCTTCTTGCGCTTCAGCCAGCCGAACTTCTCGGCGGCTTGCTTGTAACATGCACGTAGTTCTTTGCCGGACCACGGCTTGTCGTCCTCGGGGTCCTTGTCTGCGTAGTTGTCGAGACGCAGCCTCAGCGGGTCGACTTCGAGCGCGTAGGCCAGCTCGTCCATGGCGCACTCGAGCGCATACGTGCCGGTCGCCTCACCCGGAGCGCGCATGAAGGTCGGCGTCGAGGTGTCTAGCTTCACCAGGCGATGCGCGGTGCGGATGTTGTCGCACGCGTAGAGCATGCGCGAGCAGAGGCCCGAGGGCTCGGCGAACTCGTCGAGCTGGGACGTGTACGAGAGCGTCTCGTGACGGAGCGCGACGAGCTTTCCCGCGGCATCGGCGCCGAGCGCGATCTTCTGGCTCGTCGTGGGCCGGTGCCCGACGAAGCCGAACATCTGCTGCCGCGTCAACATGACCTTCACGGGGCGCTGCGTCCCCCTGGCCGCCATGACGGCGAGCAAGATGTGCGACCACGGCGAGCCCTTGCTGCCGAATCCTCCGCCGACGTAGTGCGAGATGACGCGAACGTCGTCCGGCTTGAGGTCGAAGACCGTGGCGATCTTCTTCTGGACGCCGCTGATTCCCTGCGTCGCGTCGTAGACGGTGACCTTGCCATCGCCCTGCCACGCCGCGATGGTGGCGTGCATCTCCATCGGGTTGTGGTGCTCGTCCGGGGTCGAGTACGTCTGTTCAATCGTCGTCTTCGCGCCCGCGAAGGCCCTGTCGAAGTCCCCCTTGTTGCTGTCGGCCGGTTTTCCGTTGAGCGACCTGGGCGGATACGCCCGAGGCCGCTCGGCCTCCATGGAGATCGCCGCCGCCGCGGCATCGACGGTGGGCTTCACGAGCGACGCGGCGTAGCGCGTATGCTCGACGGTGTCGGCGACCACGAGGGCGATGGGCTGGAACGAGTAGTGGACCTGATCGTCCTGGAAGATCTGGACGACACGATCGATCCCCTCGCCTTTCTTGGCGGCGCCCGGCAGCTTCGGCGCATTCTTGTGGCTGAGCACCGCGATGACTCCCGGCGCCTTCTCCGCGGCCGCCGTGTCGAGCGCGGAGAGCTTTCCCTTCCCTCCGCCGGCGCCGACGATCACTCCGAACGCAATGTTCGCGGTCGCGAACTCGGCGGCGTAGGTGGCTTTGCCCAACACCTTGAGGCGTGCGTCAAGGCGGTCGATCCCCTTGCCGGTGACCGGCTCCGTCACGATGGACCTCCCACGAGCTCGAGCGCCCGCACGATGGTGCGCTTGCCGAGCTCCACCTTGAATGCGTTGTCCTTCTTCGTGACTGCTCCAGCGAGCGCCGCCTCCGCTGCGACGCGGAAGAGGTCCTTCGAGGGCCTCTGCCCCACGAGCTTTTGCTCGGCCTCCTTGCTGCGCCACGGCTTGGTCGAGAGACCACCGAGCGCGACCCGCGCCTGCTTGATGTTGCCGCCTTGCACGTCGAGCGCGACTGCCGCCGAGGTGGGGATGCAGTACCCGCACTGGAGCGCGTCCTCGGCGACAAATGCCGCCTGCATGGGGTGCAGATCGTCGCCCCTGGCCAGGCCCTCGATGGTGACGATTTTCTTGCCCTCCACCATCGACGCGAAGAGCAGACAGGAGTTGACCCGTCGTCCGTCTACGTGCACTGTACACGCACCGCACTGGCTATGATCGCAACCCTTCTTGGTCCCAGGCAGGCCGAGGCGCTAGCGCAGCGCGTCGAGCAGCGTGGTGCGCGGGTCGATGCGGAGCTTTCGCAGAGCGCCATTCACGTCGAGGGTGATCTCGGTCTCACCTTCAGGGGTGCCGCCGTCTGTGGCCGCCGCGCTCCTGAGCGCCGGGCTGCCGGTGCCCGCCGGCGCGGGCTTGCCGCCGCTCTCGGGCTTGTCGCAGGCGTCGAGGAACATGAGCGCGAAGCCCGCGACCAGGCTCGTGACGACTAGCTCGCGCCGCGTCACCAGCACCGACGGCCTGGCGGCGACGACCTCTCTTCCCGCGGCGCCGAGCGCCTCGGTCACGGCAGCGAGGCTCACCTCGCCTCCGCTGCGCCAGACATGCGCGAAGCGAAGGACGCCGCTGAAGTCGATGACGAACAGCGCAGGCGTGGAGAGCCCGCCGGCGCAGCGCTCGAGACCGAAGGCGGCCTGGATGTCGGTAACGTCGCCCGCGTCGAGCTCGCTCGCGCGTGCGAACCGCTCCATCTCGTCGTCGGGACGGAAGAGGAAGAGGCCCGCACCGGACAGCACGATGAGCACGGCGCCCAGGCCGCGCAGCTCGGCGCGCACCGCGTCAAGCTCCTCCGGCTGCCCGTCGAACGGTGACCCGTCGTCGAGGAACGCCAGCACCGCGGGCTGGCCGTCGAGTGAAGCGATGGTGAGCGTCGGTTGTCCGGCGCGCGCGCCGCGCATGTGGAGTGCCGGAGCCGGCAAGCCGACGCGCGGC
>JAYTOQ010001088.1:0-4793 GCA_043747665.1 Polyangiaceae bacterium
GGACGGACCACGTCCTCCGGTCGCCCAGCCTCGCGCGTGGTAGACGGTCGTGCATGGCGAGCGTTCCAGCCACCGACCCGTTCATCGTCTTCGCGCCGGACGTCCCCGAGGAGGAAGGCCACTACCCGCCGCCCTTCGAGAAGGAGCGCGTCGGATTCTGGCGCAACCTCGGCAAGGCCACCGGCAGCAAGAGCCTCGGCTTCGGGATCGACCGCATCCCGCCCGGCGAGCGAACCAGCTTCACGCACGCGCACGGCCACGAGGAGGAGCTCGTATACGTGCTCGAGGGCGAATGCTCGGTCCGCCTCGTCGAGCCGGGAAAAGACGCGCGCGAGGTGCCGGTGCGCGCCGGCCACGTCGTGAGCTTCGTCGCTGGGACGCGCCTCGCGCATTGCTTCGTCAACCGGAGCGCCGCGGACTGCCGGCTCTTCACGGTCGGCGAGCGCAAGCCCGACATCGAGAAGTCCTTTTACGCGGAGGACCTCGAGTACGATGCGTTCTTCGCGCGCGAGCGACCCACCTGCCACTGGCCCAAGGACGAGTGACGCAAATGAGCTCTGTTTTTATGGCGATTCGCCAGGTCCTTCGCGCGGCGCTCCCGGCCGCAGGTCTCGTTGGCGTCTTTTCCATGGCCTGCGGTCCCGCAGCGTCGCCGATGCCGACTAGACCGGTCGCGGTGACCACACCGCCCGCTGCCTCCGCTGCTCCCACGTCGGGCGCACCCACGAAGTACGACAATCCTCTGCTCGCGAAGTGGAGCGGGCCCTACGGCGGAGCGCCGCCCTTTGCGAAGGTGAAGGTCGAGCACTTCGCGCCCGCGTTCGACGCCGCGATGGACGCGAAGCGCCGCGAGCTCGCCGCCATCTCCGACAACGCCGCGCCGCCGACGTTCGAGAACACCATCGCCGCGCTCGACGATGCCGGGCGCACGTTCCACGATCTCGAGGTCGTCTACGACATCTGGTCGTCGACCATGAACGGTCCGGAGTTCCAGGCCGTGGAGCGCGCTCTTGCGCCGAAGCTCGCGGCCTTCGAGGACGAGATGACGCAGAACGCGAAGCTCTTCGCGCGCATCACCGCCGTCTACACCGCGCCGCAGAAGGAGTCGGCGCTCACGCCCGAGCAGGCCCGGCTCACGTGGCGTCGTTACACGACGTTCGTCCGCGCGGGCGCCAAGCTCGACGGCCCCTCCAAGAAGCGCCTCTCCGAGATCAACCAGCGCCTCGCATCGCTCTACACGACGTTCAGCCAGAACGTCCTCGCCGACGAGGAGGGCTACGTCCTCTACCTCGACAAGGAGGTGGACCTCGCCGGGCTCCCCGACTCGTTCCGCGCGGGCGCCGCTGCCGCTGCGGAGGCGAAGGGAAAGAAGGGCTCGTGGGCAGTCACGAACACGCGCTCCTCCGTCGAGCCGTTCCTCACCTACTCGACGCGCGCCGATCTCCGCGAGAAGGTCTTCACGAGCTTCGTCAACCGCGGCGACAACGGCGACGTCCACGACAACAACAAGCTCATCACCGAGGTTCTCCGGCTCCGCGCCGAGCGCGCCAGGCTGCTCGGCTACGCCACGCACGCGCACTGGCGCCTCGAGAACGCGATGGCGAAGACCCCCGAGCGCGCCACCGCGCTCATGGAGGAGGTCTGGAAGCCGGCCGTCGCGCGCGTCCACGAAGAGGTCGCGGACATGCAGGCCATCGCCGACAAGAGCGGCGACAAGCGCAAGATCGCGCCGTGGGACTATCGCTTCTACGCGGAGAAGGTCCGCAAGGCGAAGTACGACCTCGACGAGAACGAGGTGAAGCCGTACCTCCAGCTCGAGAAGCTCCGCGAGGGCATGTTCTGGGTGGCCGGCGAGCTCCTCGGCTTCACGTTTACGCCCATCGCGGCGCAGTCAAGCGCGACGAGCCAGGCGGGCGTCGAGGTCTACCACCCGGACGTTCGCGTCTGGGAGGTGAAGGACAAGGCCACCGGCAAGCACGTCGGCCTCTGGTACTTCGATCCTTACGCGCGCGCCGGCAAGCACTCCGGCGCATGGATGGCGACGTACCGGCGCCAGGAGAAATTCAAGGGCGCCGTCTCCACCATCGTCAGCAACAACTCCAACTTCGTGAAAGGGAAAGACGGCGCGCCCGTCCTCATCAGCTGGAGCGACGCGCGGACCCTCTTTCACGAGTTCGGGCACGCGCTGCACGGGCTCTCGTCGGACGTGAGCTATCCGAGCCTCGCCGGCACGCAGGTCGCGCGCGACTACGTGGAGTTTCCTTCGCAGCTCCTCGAGCACTGGGTCCACACGCCGGAGGTGCTCGAGCGCTTTGCGCTGCACTACCAAACCGGCAAGCCGATCCCGAAGGAGCTCGTCGCCAAGATCGAGAAGGCAAGGACCTTCAACCAGGGCTTCAACACCGTCGAGTACCTCAGCGCAGCGCTCGTCGACATGAAGCTCCACACCGCAGGCGCGAAGGACATCGATCCCGATGCCTTCGAGCGCGACACGCTGGCCGCGCTCGGCATGCCGAAGGAGATCGTCATGCGTCACCGCACTCCGCAGTTCAGCCACATCTTCTCGGGAGACAGCTATTCGGCCGGCTATTACAGCTACCTCTGGGCGGATACGCTGACCGAGGACGCGTTCAACGCGTTCACCGAGGCGAAGGGGCCGTACGACGCGACGGTCGCCGAGCGACTGCGCAAGAACGTGTTCGCGACTGGCGACACCATCGACCCCGCCGACGCTTATCGCGCGTTTCGCGGGAAGGATCCCGACACGGGCGCGCTCATGCGCGCGCGCGGCTTCGCGAAAGCGGCGACACAAGCGAAGCACTGACCTCGCAAGCGCGACCGACAGAGCGGCGCAGCCAGTGTTGTCGCAAGCGCCATTCGGGCTTAGGTTCCGCAGGTGATCTCGGCACACGCACTACGCATGGTCGCGCTCGCCAGCATGATTGGCGCGCTGTCGGCTTGCGATGCCCTCGGAGGCGGCGGCAGCGTGAGCTCGGCGCGCTCGCGCTGCGGGCGGTCGTACGTGACCAACGTCTACTGGGGTGCCAGCGCCGGAGCCGTCGGCGCCTGGTACGGCGGCACTGGTCCCGCTGACGGCGCGTATTTTTACGGCGAATGGTACGACCCGAGCGACGGCGCGTACGACCCCGGCTCGAACAGCGGCGGCCTCGTCGATCCCAACGACAGCTCAGGATGGAATCAGCCCGACGATGGATCGTCGAGCGATCCCGGCGCCGATCCCAGCGGCGGCGGCGATCCTGGAACCGGGGACACCTCGGGCGGGGGCACCTCCGGCGGCGACACCTCGGGCGAGAGCGTGGCGCGACTCCACCTGAGCAGCACGAGAGCGTCCGCGGTTCGCTCGGGCTGCTTCGCGTGCACCATGGGTTGTCGGAGCGATCTCACGGCGTCGGCGTCGGCGTCGGCGTCGGGCCGGCAGGCGCGGGGCGTGAGCAACGTGAGCTACGAAGACGCCTGCAACTCCGCCGTCGGCCAGCTCGCGCAGTGGTCACACGACACGCAGCGCGAGAGGCTCACCGTTTGCCAGCGCGTCGCGGCGCCCTGACCAACGCGCGCGGCGCGCGGCGCGCGGCCCCGCGCCCCCGACCGACCGGTCACGGCGTCACGAGGAACGTGTAGCGATCGTGGCGCTTCAGCTCCGCGCCCGCATCTTCCCACTGGTACGCGTAGCGTCCGATGTGGCGGAGGCGGATGCGCGTGTCGGCGTAGATCGAGAAGCCCGCCTGACGCGCGCGCTCACAGAACGCGAAGTCTTCGGCGAGATACCACGCGCCCTCGGGCGTCTCCTTCACGAGCGGCATGTAAAACGGCACCATCGGCGCGTTGAACTGCGTGTTGCACGTGGGCAGCGCGAGCTTCTCCTGCATCGTCCTGTAGACGGAGCTGCGCACCAGCGTGAACCCGCCGCCGGCGTACTGGATCTCGAGGAGCCCGCCGCCCGCGCCGAAGACGAGCTCACGCGTCTCGGGGAGCAAGCGAGACGCGAAGGCGCGGGCCCCCTTCTTCGGGTAGATGCCACACACCACCGGCTGATCGTGCGAGAGGAGCAGATCGACGTCCGAAGGCTCGAAAGCGATGTCGGCGTCCACCCAGAGGAGCTCGGTGAAGCCGTCCGCGAGAGCGTCGTGCGCCATCGTGCTGCGCACCTGATCGATGGCGGACGCGCCACGGAAGACTCGCACCTTGACCCCCCGCGCACGCAGCTTCTGCAACGACGCTTCGCACTCGGGCTCCATCGCATTGGCGACTGGCACGAGCGCGACGAGGCTCAAGGACAACTACCGCAGAAGGCGTTGACCATCGAGGAGGTGATGCAGTTGACGATGCCGCCGGTCGGACAGGTGCAGGTGCAGCAAAAGGCGGGCGAGGCGCTGCCGCCGCCGCAAGCGCCGGGCGCCGGAACCGCAATCCCATGGCCGGTGCTCGGCTGGCAGGCGGCCGAATTCATCGTCGGCCCGTTGCAGGGCGACGACGTCGCGGAGTCGCCGCTGTCGGCGTCGGCTCTCGCGTCGGTGACCATCGTGGCGTCCATGCCGCTGCCCGTATCGGTCACGTCTTCGAACGAAGCGCTGTCGAGATCAGCGTCGTATGCCCCATCCGAGGAGCTGGCGTCGGAGCCGCTGCCGCTGCCCGGATGCTCTTGCGAGAGCCCGCATTCAGCGCCGACACAGGTCACGGTCGCGTCGACGCAGCTTCCCTTGAAGCACGTGCTCGCCGGGTCGCATGCCTGGCCGACGCAGAGCGGATCGAGCTCGATGGGCAGCGTGAGCGAC
>JAYTOQ010001089.1:0-4184 GCA_043747665.1 Polyangiaceae bacterium
TCTCGTTGCCCCACGAGCGCGTCATTCCGTGGAAAAGCCAGTTCGCCGCGCTGCCGCGCAACTTCGTCGTCGACGACGACTCCATCTACGTCATCGCTCCCTCGGTGAACGTCCAGGAGGTCCGCGTCTACGCACTTAGCGACGGCTCGGCGACACGGACCCTCCCGATCGCGGTCGGCCCCGGCAGCCTGTTCCTCGTCGGCAGCACCCTCGTCGCGAGCGCGTACGATGCTCAGCACGGGAACGCTGCGTGGCGCGTCTCGAAGCAGGACGGTCAGACCGACCTCCTCGCGTCGGGGCTCGCCTACGGTGCAGACGACTGCGCGCTGTACCTGTCGTCGTACGACGGCCTCACGTACTTCGCGCCGTGACGCGCACCACGGCCGCTGAGCAGCGTCAGCGCACGCACCGCGCGTAGGCCTGGGCGGTCTTCGGTTGTTGCGCCATCAGGCCGGTCTTGAAGCTCACCGTCCAGAGCGTTTCGCCCGTCGGAGAAGCAGGCGTGCTCGTCCAGTACTGGAAATCGACCGGCGTGTCCGCGAAGGCGAGCCCGTCGATCATCTTCGGGACGAGCTTGCCGAACTCGTATTCGTCGTGCGGCTCCTCGTCGAGGATTGTGAGGAGCTCCTTTAGGCTGGGGAGGCGGCCGGACGACTGGAGTGACGACAGCAGCGCGCAGTTGCCGGATGCGCCGCTGTAGTCCGACTTGAAGACGGCGCGGCGATCCCATTCGAGCTTCGTGAAGGTGTCCCTGATGGTGATGCTGTCGCTGTCGAAGCGATCGTACTGATCGCGCGGCGCATCCGCAGCGGCGGGCACGGCGAGGAGGATCGCCACGAGGACGATGCGCGAGAGGAGCTTCCGGGGCTTGCGTTGCATGGCGCGCTTCATTTGGCTCTCACGCAGAGGACCTTGGCCTTGAGATCGCCGGCGAGCGGCTCGACGGCGCCGCTGCCGAAGTTCACCACCCAGTACGGCTGCGAGGGCTTGCCGGGCACGAAGGGACGCACCTCGGAGGTACTCCACACCTGGTAGTTCACGAGATCCATGAACGCCTTGCGATCGACGAACGGCGTCGGATGCGAGTAGTCGAGGAGCGTCACGAGCTCGATGCGCTTGGGCGCGCGCCACGGGCCGTTGGTGAGCTTCGCGCACTCGGCGTCGGCCTCGTTCGCAAAGAAGTCGCCTGGGACGATGGTGGCGCGCCACACGAGCTTCGTCACGCTGTCGGTGACGAGTCCGCCGCTCGCGACGAGCGGTGGAGACATCAACGGTAGGCCCGGGCCGCCGTCGCCGTAGTTCGGCATCGGCCACTTCGCCCACGACACGGGGTCGGCGCCCTTCGCGTCGGGAGCGGCGTCGGTGACGACGTCCGGGCCGCCGTCGACGAGCTGATCGGGCAGCGGGCCGGCGTCGTCGGCGCAGCGGGCGCCGGGGCATTGCGTCTTCTCGAAGTCGGTGAGCCCGATGATCGAGTTGCACGCAAGCGCGGTCGGCACGAGCAGCGCAATCGCCGCGCCGAGCGCGATGCGGCCGCCACGCGCCGGACGAAGGCGCAAACCACGAAGACGAAGACGCTCAGAACGCGCCATGGATGCCCACTCCTCCCGGACCGAAGTCCGGCGTGACGGTGAGCGCGACCGGCTTGCGATCGGGCGGTGGCAGAGCGAGGCCCGTGCTCCGGCTCGGCGCCGCGAGCGTCGCGATGAGCCCGGTCGCGAGGCCCACGCCGCCGATGATGAAGAACGCCGTAGAGACGTTGCCCCACTTCTTGGCGGTATCGAGCGCGTCGTGTTCGGCGACGCCACACTGCTTGTTCGTGCACTTGTCGGCGAGGGTCGATTTCTGCGAGAGGGCGACGATGCCGGTGATGGCGCCGATGCCGACGCCGATGCCGCCGACGACGAAGCCCGCCGTGGCGAGGCCGTTGCTGTGCGACGTGCGCGCTGGCTCGGGCGGCTGCTGATCGTAGCCGCGTCCGCGCCCCGACGACGGCGGGAGCGGCGCGGGGGTCGCCTCGACTGCGGGCGCCGTCACGGGCAGCGTGACGTCCTTCGACTCGCCGGGAGCGAGATCGATCTGCGAGCGCGTCTCCGGCCCGGTGCCGATGCGCGCGCTCAGCTCGTGCTTGCCTGGGTCGAGCGCGCGCCCTTCACCGAGCGCGGCGAGCGGCACCGTCGCGCCGTCGACGACGACGATCGGCTCGCGACCCTGCGGTACGCCGGTGATGTGGAGGCGGACGATGGCGATCTTCGCGCGCATCTCCTCGGCGATCCTGGCGGCCTCGTTGCGCGCGTCCTGCGAGCGAGCGGTCTCGCCCGCGAGCGGCGGGATGCGGCCGACGCCCAGGCACACCTCGCGCGCCTCGACGGGCTGCACGAGCGACGCGTGCGTCTTGCACAGCTCGACGCCGGTGATGGGCGTGTTGCCGAGCGCATGCGCAGCCTTCAGCTTCTCGAGCGCACCCTTGAGATCGCCCTTGTCCCGGAGATCCGTGCCCTGGTTGTAGAGCTGGCGCGCCGTCTCGATGTCGGTCGCCGTCCGCTGCGCCAGCGCCGGCTCGCTGTACGACGCGAACAACGTGCAGACTGCAGCGACTCCGAATGTGCGTAACGTTCGCCGTCGGCGTTGGTCAGAAGATGTCATGTCCACTCGCGACCGGCCGAGGCGTCGTGGGCGACGTGACGGGCGGCGAAGCCAAATTCGAGGGCGCAGTCGAAGTCGAGGTCGTCGTTGCCGCAGTATGCACGGTTCCGGTCGTTCGCACGCGCGTCCCGTGCGACGGCGGCTTCACGCTCGCGACACCCGCCGGCGGCTCCGCGGACGATACGACGGCGGCGCTCCCTGCCCCTGCCCCCGCGCTCGCTCCCGTACCCGCACCCGCAGTCGCTCCCGCGCTTGCTGCCGCGCTCGCCCCCGCGCTCGCCCCGTGCGCGATCCCGGTCGGGTCCGCCGGCACGAGCGCCGTTGCCGTGTCGTGCCTGAACAGCGCGCGGAACACCGCGAACGTCATCAGCGGCACGACCACCAGGATCGCGAGGAGCACGAGGACGCGACTCCGCGAACGACTCTGCGTCGTCGCGCGCACCACGCCCGCGTCGGTCACCGCGCCTGCGACGAGCGTCGTAGCGACCGGGTTGACGCGGTTGCCCGACGCGCCGGTGCTCAGCCGCGGCGCAGGGTCGAGCGACCTCGGCATCTGACCGCCCAGCGCCAGCGCGAGCTCCTCGGTCATCTCCTTCGCCGAGGCGTAGCGGGCCTTCACGTCGCGCGCGCAGGCCCGCGCGAACCACGCGTCGACGGCGATGGGGAGATCCGGGTTCACGACGGTCGGGAGCGGCAACGGCTCGCTGTGAATGCGGATGGCGAGACCGCCCATCGTCTCGGCGTCGAACGGCTTTCTCCCGGTGAGCATCTCGAAGCACACCACGCCGACGCTCCAGAGGTCGCTGCGGTGATCAAGGTCCTTGGCGCCGAGGATCTGCTCCGGGCTCATGTAGAACGGCGAGCCGATCATCGACCCAGTCTTGGTGCCGCTGTCGATGCGCGGCTGCTCCACGCCCTTCGCGATACCGAAGTCGAGGAGCTTCACGAAGACCTCGCCAGCGCGACCGGCATCGCAGAGGTAGATGTTCCCTGGCTTGATGTCCCGATGGATGATGCCGCGCTCGTGCGCGCGATCGAGCGCGCGTGCGAGCTGACCCATGACCTCGACGACGAGGTCGCTCGGCATCCTCGCTTCCTGATCGAGGTACTGACCGAGGTCGCGCCCCTCGAGGAGCTCCATCACGATGTACGGAACGCCCTGGTCGGTGATGCCGTGATCGAACGTCTGCACGACGTGCGGGCTCTTCACCTGCGAAGCCGCGGCGGCCTCGCGCGAGAAGCGATCCTGCGCTTCCTTATTGCTCTTCAAGCCGCTCGCGATGAACTTCACGACGACCTGCGTGCGGAGCGCGAGATGGTCGGCGACCCACACCGCGCCCATGCCGCCTTCGCCGAGCGGGCGAACCAGCTTGACGCTCGGCGTCACCATCATCCCCGCGAAGGCCTCGGACACGTGACAAAGGATGCGTGAGCGAGAGATCTTCCGCAACTACTTTGGCCCTGAAAACGCGGGGTCTCATCGGGGGGTGCCCCATGACTCGGCGGTCATGGCCGTGGCACACGATGGCGCTCGATCC
>JAYTOQ010001090.1:0-2262 GCA_043747665.1 Polyangiaceae bacterium
GGCGAAGGACCCTTACTTCTGCTCTCGTCGAGGAGGAGAGCGCGATGTTGATCGTTGCGCTAACACTATCTGCCATCGACTTTCGCGCGTCATCCGCTAGGTGAGCATATCGAGCAGTACTGCGAAGATCTTTGTGTCCAAGCAGCTTGCCGATGAGATAGAGCGAGTGCCCCTGCGCCGCAGCTACGGAAGCGACGGTGTGGCGAAGATCGTGAAGTCGGACACCTTCGAGACCGGCCGCGTGTCGGACTGCGTACCAGAGTCGTTGAATTTCTTGAAGCGGCTTTCCCTCGATGCGCCCCGGAAATATGTGTGAGTTCTCTATAAGCTGTCGCACTTTTTCTCTAAATTCTGTCGCAGGCTGAGCCGTGACGGGGACTACGCGTCGGCGGGGTCGACGCTCTCGGTCTCCTTGAGATGGCGGGTGCGATAGGAGCGGCCGCGCATTTCAAAATGCGCGCCGCGTTCGAGCAGACGATCGATGATGGCTTCGGCCAAGTCGCCATCATGCAGCACGTGACCCCAGGCCGCCAGCGGTTTGTTGGTGGTCACGAGGATGGGGAGTTGTCGGAGGTAGCGTTCATTGACGACGCGATAGAGCACGTTCGCCGCGTCGGCCGCATGCGCGAGATACCCGATCTCGTCGAGTACCAGCACGTGCGGCTGCAGGTACGGCGCGAGCGCCGCATCGAGCGTGCCGAGACTCGCGGCGTGCGACAGCTCGCCGATCAGCATGCGGATTTCGCTTGATGGCGATCACCCGTTTCGGTCGAAGCCGATCACCCGTTTCGCTTCAAGCCGATCACCCATTTCGGACGAAGCCGATCACCCGGTGAGCTGACGCCACGGGATCCGACCGCGGCCCACCTTCCTCTGGACTTTCATCCGGAGTGAGGCGGTGCCCGCAGAGAGGATCCCCATGCGACAAGTGTTCGAGGCCCTGCGCCTCGTGTTCGACCAGGGCCGGAGCCAGCGCGAAGCGGGCCGCGTGCTCGGGCTGTCCCAAAGCACGATCAACGAGTACCTGCGCCGCTTTCGCGCGTCAGGGCTGCCATGGCCACTGGCCCCGGACGCCGATGAGGTGATCGTCGCGGCGCGCCTGTTCACGGATCACACCCCGCCGACCGGGGCGCGGCCGCAGCCGGACTGGCCGACGATCCACGCCGAGCTGAAACGGAAGGGCGTGACGCTCCAGCTGCTCTGGATCGAGTACAAGCAGCGCGAGCCGGACGGCTATCAGTACACCCAGTTTTGTCGGCACTATCACGCGTGGGCCGACACGCTCGCCCCGGCGCTGCGCCAGGTGTACATCGCGGGCGAGAAGTGCTTCGTCGATTACGCGGGGCTGACGATGCCCGTCGTCGACGTGCACACGCGCGATGTGCGGGAGGCGCAGATCTTCGTCGGTGCGCTCGGCGCGAGTCACTACCTCTACAGCGACGCGCGGTGGACGCAGTCGCTGCCCGACTGGATCGCCTCGCACGTGGGGATGGTGGAATACTTCGGCGGCGTCTCCGCGCTCTTGGTGCCGGATAATCTGCTCTCAGGCGTGAGCTCCGCGTGCTTCTACGAGCCCGTCGTGAACCCGACGTATCAGGATTTCGCGACGCACTACGGCACGGCAATCTTGCCGACCCGCGTCGCCGCGCCGCGCGACAAAGCCAAAGTCGAGACGGCGGTGCAGATCGTCGAGCGCGAAATCTTGGCGCCGCTGCGGCACGACGTGTTTCACTCGCTCGCCGAACTGCAACACGCCATCGCGTACTTGCTCGAGCGCGTCAACGAGCGCCCCTTTCAGAAGCTCGCTGGCAGTCGGCGCAGTGTCTTTCTCGCGACGGAGCAGGCGATGCTCCGCCCGCTGCCGCCGACGCGCTATGAGCTCGCCGAATGGCGCACGGCCAAGGTGAACATCGACTACCACATCTCGGTCGAGGGGCACCTCTACAGCGTGCCGTACCGGCTGGTGGGTACGAGTGTCGAGGTCCGCCTCACCGCGACGATGCTCGAAATCCTGCAGCACGGCGCGCGCGTCGCGGTCCATCCGCGCAGTGTGCTGAAGGGGCGCTACACCACGGACGCGATGCATCGCCCGAAGGCGCATCAACGCCATCTCGAGTGGTCACCGTCGCGCTTGATCGCGTGGGGCACGAGCAACGGGCCCGCGACCGGTCAGCTCATCGAAGGCCTCCTGCGCCGGCTGCCGCATCCCGAGCAGAGCTATCGCGCGTGTCTCGGCCTGCTCGCGCTGCGCCGCCGCTACGA
>JAYTOQ010001091.1:0-3776 GCA_043747665.1 Polyangiaceae bacterium
AGATCGCGACGACGGAGCCGATGGCGCCAGCCGCCGTGCAGGCGGGTGTCGAGCGCGACACGATCCGCACGGATCCGCGCGAGCGACGGCTCGATCTGACGACCGTTCCGCGCGCTGCACCTGCTCCGAGCAGGATGTCGACCTTCCTGGGGGCGCTGGTGTTCGTCGTGCTTGTCCTCGGCGTGGCGGCGTGGGCATTCTTGCGCGGTGGCTCTCAGCCTGAACGAGCCGCGACGGTCGCCTCATCGACGACGATCACCACGCCTGCCAGCGGCAGTGGCGTCGTTTTCGTCGCTCCCGTGCCAGCTCCGCCGACGCCACCACCTCCCGCGATCGCGTCGAGTGACACTTCATCCGCAACAATCGACCCGCCGCGGCCGAGAGGGCACCCGCAGCCGGCGAATACTCCGGCGACGAGCACCGCAGTCCCGCGCCATGTGCCGAGCGCGACGACTTCGGCCGCTCCCGCTCCGTCTCCGCCTTCGATCGTCACGACGACAGCTGTGCCACCGCCCGCCCCGACGACGACGTACAACCGCTTTCTCGAAGAGGACAAGAAGTGAAACGTGTTGCTTACGTCTTCGTCAGTTTGATGGCGATCGCCTCGCCATCGGTCGCCCGAGCTCAGGATGAGAGCCTGGACGCAGCCGCTGAGGCCCGATTCAAGGAGGGCGTCAGCTACGCCAAGCAGGGCAAGTACGATCAGGCGAGGGGCAGCTTCTTGCAGACGCTCGCACTCTCTCCTGGCAGCCCCAAGGTGCTCGTGAACCTCGCCATCAGCGAGCACGGCGCGGGTCACCCCGTCGAGGCGCTCGGTCATCTGAAGATGTACTTGGCGAGCCCGAGGGTCGATCCCAAGAAGGCCCAGGAGATCAGGCAGTCGCTCTACGAAGAGCTTTGGCGCGCGACGGGCCACCTGAAGATCCAGGCCGATCGCGGAGACTCGCTCGTCCTCGACGGCGAGGTGAAGCTCGGCAACGCCCCGTTAGCGGACGTCGTTGATGTCGCGTCCGGCAAGCATCGTGTCGCTGCGGGATCGCGGACCGTCGACGTGACCGTGAGCGCGGGCGAGACGAAGGACGTCGTCCTGATCGCGGAGCATTCGAGCGCGCCTGTCCCGAGCGCAACGCCTGCGGCGGCACCGGGGCACGTGGAGGAACCGCCGCCGGAGACGACGCACTCGTCACCTGCACGATGGATCGTTCCGGTCGGACTCGGCGTCGCCGCGGCCGGCGCGCTGGTCATGGGCATCGGCTTCGGCTCCGGAAACAGAAACGCCGTCGACAAAGCCGACCAGCTTCGTACCGGAGCTGGCGGCCGCCCGTGCGCCGACCAATCGAGCGCCGTTTGTGGCAGCTACAACGATGCACTCTCGACGGGGACGACGGACAAGACGTTGTCATACGTCGGCTACGTCGGCGCCGGAGTCTTGGCTGCGGGAGCCATCGCAGCGATCGTCTTCTGGCCGAGCGATTCGGCCAAGACGACGGGACGGGCGCGCGTGATTCCGAACATTGGGCCGCACGAGGCGGCACTTCAACTTCACCTGGGCTTTTGAGGAGCGAGAATCTGATGCGAAGGTTTCTTCAGTTCATCGGCGGCAGTCTCATGCTCGTCGCCGCCGGTTGCCCGACTTCGGTTCCCGCGCTTTGCGACAACGGTGCCTGCGCGTCGGACGACGCCGGCGGCAACGGCGACGTCATCGGGACCGACGGCGGTGGCGACGTCGTACAGCCCCCTGCGGGATGCGATCCCGCCGCAGAACCCAAGGACTCTCCGAAGTGCGTCGACAGTGACTACGGGGTGTTCGTCGACGCGAACGGCGGCGCCGATGGGAATTCCGGCAGGAGAGAGGCGCCGGTAAAAAGCATCACAGCGGCGCTGAGCAAGCTCGCAGGTAAGACCCGCGTGTACGTCTGCGAGGGCACGTACGCGGAGGACATCTTGTTGAACAGCGCCACGTCCCTCTTCGGTGGATTCTCTTGCGGAGCATTCGCCTACACGGGCACGAAGGCCAAGGTGCAACCGGCGAGCGGGACGGCCTACGCGCTCGACATTAGCGCGTCGAACCTGACGATCGCCGATCTCGAGTTTGTCGGCCCCGAGCAGGGCACTCCGAACAGCATCGCCGTCCGGGCCGTAGACAGCAGCGCCGTCACGCTACTGCGCACGAAGCTCGAGGGGCGGGCGGGAGCCAACGGCGGAACGGGCACCCGGACGGACTTTGCCGGTTTCCCTGCGCAAGCGACGCTCGACGGCATTGCGGCGAGTGGGGCCACCGGTGGCGCCGCAAACGAGGTGACCTGTCCGGATGGCGCTAAGACCAAAGGCGGAAAGGGGGGAGATAACGGCTTCAGCGGCGCGCCCGGGACGCCAGCGCTCGCGGGAGGCGCCGGCGGTATTCTCGGCCAGGCGTGTGCCGGCACGGGGACGGGCGGGGACGGCTCGCCTGGAGCGACGGTGCAGGGCGAGGGCGCCAAGACGCTGGGTACGCTCTTGCAGAATGCATGGACACCGCAGCCGGGGACTGCGGGAGCGATCGGCGGACCGGGTCAAGGCGGCGGCGGAGGCCAAGGGTCAGGCGGAGGCGCTGGAGGTGGCGGTGGCGCTGGAGGTTGCGGAGGTGCTGCAGGCGGGCCGGGCACCGGTGGGGGAGCAAGCGCCGCCCTTCTTTCGGTGAACAGCATGCTTCTGATCCGCGGGAGTGAGTTGCTCGCCGGCAAAGGTGGGGCCGGAGGGAGCGGCCTGGCCGGCCAGCAGGGACAGCAGATATTCGGTGCAGGCGCGAACAAGGCCGGACTGGGATGCGGTGGTGGAAATGGCGGCAAGGGCGGCGATGGGGGGCCAGGCGGCGGTGGTGCCGGCGGGGTTTCTGTCGGCGTTCTCTACAAGGGGCCGAAGCCTACGCTCGACGCCACGACCACGACGACAGGAGACTCTGGGCCGAAGGGCACCGGAGGAGTCCCCACCGTCAACGACGGGGTCGACGGGCAGAAAACGGACGCGCTTCAGGTGCAGTGAGTCCGACCCGCGGTCCCTTCCCGCGACGGTCGAGGCCGGGTCGATGTCGCGTCCGGCAAGTATCCTGTCGCGGCGGGATCGCGAACGGTCGACGTCACCGTAGTGCGGGCGACGCACGTAGGACCTCGTCTTGGTCGTGGGGCGATCGAGCCAGTGGATTCCGGCAGAAGACGCCCTGTAGCGATCCCGAGGAGGCAGCTCCCACCGCGAAGCCTACCTAGCTGCGCCGCGCCCGCTTGCTCAATCATTCAATAGGTTTTAACGTTTGCGTGTGCCTCGCATCTCGGCAAACGGCTCGACTCCCAACTGGGATCGGCTCTTCGAGGTCGCCTCGGAACAAGCTGGGTACGTGACGAACGCGCAGGCGGCCGAGGCGGGCTACTCCCTTCCTCTCCTTCAGTTCTACGTTCACAAGGGCAGGCTCGAGCGCGTTCAGCGCGGCGTTATTCGGCTCGTGCACTACCCGCCGGGCGACAACGAGGACCTCGTTCCACTCTGGCTGTGGTCGGAGCAAGAGGGCGTCTTCAGTCACGAGACCGCGCTCATGCTGCACAGCCTCTCCGACGCCCTCTGGCAACGCAGCGACCGCCCGAGGCCGGGTGATCGCTCCGCTGTATCGCAACGTCCCGATGGCGGCTGCGGGCGATCCCGTGCTGCACGAGTATCTCGCGCTTGCCGACACGCTACGCGTCGGCAGGGCGCGCGAGCGCCAGATGGCGCGCTCGGAGCTATCGAAGCGACTCTCCTCGTGAGCT
>JAYTOQ010001092.1:0-9253 GCA_043747665.1 Polyangiaceae bacterium
GGGGATGTGATCGGAGCTGATCGGCGGGTTGATCTCGCCGTCGGGGCCGAAGAGATCGTCGGAGAGCGCTTGACGCTGCGACTCGCTGAGGAAGTGCGCCGCCGAGACGTTGACCGAGTAGACGTCCATCACCTCGTTGGTGAAGCTCGCGCGCAGCGTGCCGTGCTTCGCCGGATCGTCGTCGAGGAGCATCACGGGCTTGAGCCCCGACCGCGGCTGCGCCTTGAGCGTGCGAACGATCAAACGCCCTGTTTTTGCGGCTCCCAACACGCAGACGGGAATGCCCCACCACGCCTGAGTGCACAGTCGATTGCGCACGATCGAGCGGATGATCGGGACCAGGAACAACGTCGCGAGCCACCACACGCCGCGGACCAGGACGCCCCACTTCACGATCGGCAGGTTGCCGAGCGTCGAGAGCAGCGAGGCGCCGAGGTGCACGAGGGACGTCGCAAAGACGATGTCGCGGATCTCGTCGGGCGTGCTCTTTGCCATCGGCGAGTACAGCTCGAGCCCGAGGTAGGTGAGCATGCAGAGTGCAATCGCCGGACCCACCACGAGCCACGACGTCCAGTCGATGCCGCCGAGGTCGGAGTACGTGCGCGCCCAGTGCACCGCCGTCGCGACGAGCGCGGCGAGGAACAGCGAGAAGATGTCCGTCACGAGCAACGTGAGGATCGTGTAGTTCGGCTTGGTGAGGACCTTGAGGCCGGCGACGTCCTTGTTCTCGCGCGCGGCGAGCGAGACGTCGGTGTTGTAGCCGGTCTTCTTGCGGACCTTGAGCTGATCGATGAGGGCGCGCGCGATGGCGTCCTCGGTGCACGCGCCGAGCGAAACGAGGATGCGGCCGATCTGACCGCCGCGTTCCTCCTGGATGGCGATCGCCCTGTCGATGTTCTCCTGCGTGACGGCGCCGTTGCGCAGCAACACCTCGCACAGGAGGCTGCCCGTGTTCCGCGGCACCGCCGAGCCCGACGACCCGAGCATGCCGCCCGGCGCGCGGATGATCGGCGCCGGAATGACGTCGATGCGTGGCTGCTTGGTGCCGCCGACGGCGACGCCGTCGGCGCTGACGGTGATCGGATCGACCGGCGTCTGCTGGATGCGGATGGTCGCGGCCGGGGGCGGAGGCGTCCCTGCGGCGGGCGTGATCTTGGCGAGGACCGGCGAGACCCCACCGGCGCCGAGCGGCCGGCCGGTGAGCGAAGGTTGCGTCCCGGGAGCAGGCGGCGCCGATGAGACAGGCATGCCTGCGGCAGGCGTCATGCGTCGCGGAACGATGCCCCCGATACCCCCGATGCCCCCGATGCCCCCGATGCCGCCGATGCCGCCGATGAGCGTTCCCATCGCCCTCGGCGTACCCGCGGGCGGGGTACGGCGCCGCGGGACGATGGGCGGCGGGCTCGTCGATGCGATCTGGATCGGCGGCGGGAATTGCGACCCGGTACCGATGAGAGTCGCCTTCGAGCCTCCGCCGCCACGCGGCGGCGGCGGCGAGGCCGTGCCGACCGGCGGCGGCGGCGCCGAGCCGGTCGAGCCCATGCCCATCACCGGCGGCGGACGCGAGCTGGCCGTGGCCTTTGCCTTTGCCTTTGCCTCGACGCGCGCGCGCGCGGCCTCCTCGATCACTGCGCGCGCGGATGCGGGCAGCGCGGACGCGAGCGTCGTGTGGATGTCCCCCGGGGCGTTCGAGGCTTCGTCACCGGCACCGCCACCGGCAGCTGCGTCACGCGGCGGCGGTGGAGCGGACGGAGGCGTAGATGACGGCGGCGCCTTGGCGTCGCCGCCCTGATCAGAGCTGCTCACCCGCAACAGTATAGACGAGTCTCTCTTCCCGCTTCCACCGCGGAGCCACCCAGGATCGCAGCACCGCACCGATGAGATAGAGGTGCTCGAAGTGATCTTTCGGCCCCCGACCGCGGAACCCACGAACGTGAAGGTTTCCTGCGTCGGCGCGCTTGAACAGCGTCATCGAACGCCAGGAAGGAGCTGCCACCTGCGCATCGACATCGAGCACGGTACTGGGGACCTCGATCGCTGTGAGCAGCGCCTGCGTGGCCTCGGAGGAGCTCGCGTAGTCCGGCGGAATGATCGACGAGTGCGTGATCGCCATCGTTTTCTTTCCGGCCGCGGCATCCTTCGCGAAGCGAACGAACGCGCGCATCATCCGCACGTCGACGCGATCCGCGCCCTGCGACGCCGTCTTCGGGTTCGGATCCATGTACTGCGAGTGGAGGCTGTCGTTGAGGATCACCGTGTCGACCATCGCGTAGTAGCGGTCGACCGCGAGGATCTTGCTGACCGCGGCGAAGCCTGCGCTCCACGAGGCGAGCGCCAGACGACGGACGTGCACGCCGCTCTTGCCCGTCTGCGTCTCGAGGTTCTTCACGAGCTCGTCCAGCATTCGCCCGAAGCGCACCGGGTTGGCGAGCGCATCCGAGTACGCGCCGCTGCCGATGCCGTAGCCGCACGAGACGAAGACGGCGTTGACGCCGCTCTCCTTCATCTGGCGCTCGGCCATCTGCCCCGCGTGGAAGTGGAAGACGACGTCCACGCCGCCGTCTGCCGCGATGAAATCGGCCTTCGGCGCGAGGTACGTGCCGAAGCTGAGCCCGCGCCATTGGTCGAACGCGGGCGGCTGCGCGACGATGTCCGCCGCGTCGCTGCTCACCGCGGGCGGCGCCGCATGCGCCACGGACGAGCGCGCGAAGGTCGCGAAGATCGCGAGCATCACGAGCAGCGCGCGCACGACAACGTTCTTCTGGCGGGCCACCAAGGAGCCGAAGCCTAGATGCGACCGCGATCGTTGGAGCTCAAAAAGATCTGCCGGGCCCGTTTTGAGTGGCACATGGACCCCCGGGGTGGGCTCACGTGCCTCGACGTGCTTCGACGTGCCTCGACGTGCTTCGTTGGACGCGGCTCAGATCCGCAGGCCCGGCGCGGGGAATCGCGCGCAGACGTCCTTCACCTCGGCGGCGACCTTGGCGATCTCCGCCTCGTCGGTCGACTTGGTGATGACGCGATCGATCCACGCCGCGAGGCGCTCCATCTCGGGCGTGCCCATGCCGCGCGACGTCACCGACGGCGTGCCGATGCGGAGGCCGGAAGGATCGAACGGCTTCCGCGGATCGAACGGCACCGCGTTGTAGTTGGCCACGATGCCGGCGCGGTCGAGCGCCTGCGCGGCCGGCTTGCCGGCGATGCCCTTGTTCGTGAGATCCACGAGCATGAGGTGGTTGTCGGTGCCGCCGGTGGTGACCGCGAAGCCGTGGTACATCAGCGCCTTCGCGAGGATGGTGGCGTTCTCGACGATGCGGTGCGCGTACGGCTTGAAGGACGGCTCCATCGCCTCCTTGGCAGCGACGGCGATCGCCGCCGTCGTGTGGTTGTGCGGTCCGCCCTGAAGGCCGGGGAACACCGCCTTGTCGATCGCCGCAGCATGCACCTTCTTGCAGAAGATCATGCCGCCGCGCGGGCCGCGGAACGTCTTGTGCGTCGTCGATGTGACGACGTCGGCGATGCCGATGGGCGACGGATGCGCGCCCGCGGCGACGAGCCCCGCGATGTGCGCCATGTCCGCGGCGAGCACGGCGCCCACTTCGTCGGCGATGGAACGAAAAGCTGCCCAATCAAGCCTGCGCGGATAGGCGGTCGTGCCCGCCCAGATCAGCTTCGGCTGGTGCTCCTTCGCGAGCTTGCGCACCTCGTCCATGTCGATGCGGTGATCCTCGCGGCGCACGCCGAACGGCACGCTCTTGAAGTATTTGCCGGTGATCGACACGGTGTGACCGTGCGTGAGGTGTCCGCCCGCGGGCAGGCTGAGGCCCATCACGACGTCGCCGGGCTTGCAGAACGCGAGGTACACGGCGAGGTTCGCCGGGCTGCCGGAGTACGGCTGCACGTTGACGTGGATGTCCTCCTCACCGCCCGTCGCCGTCGCGCCGAAGAGCTTCTTCAGACGAGAGATGGCGAGCTCCTCGACTTGGTCGATGACCTGCTGCCCCTCGTAGTAGCGCTTGTGCGCGTAGCCCTCGGAGTACTTGTTCGTGAGGCAGGAGCCCGTCGCTTCCATCACCGCACGCGACGCGTAGTTCTCGCTCGCGATGAGACGCATGGTCTCGTGCTCGCGAACGTTCTCCTCCGCGATGAGCTTTGCGATCTCGGGATCTGCCTCGGTCAGGTTTCGCTCGGCCATACTCAGCGGAATACCCCACAAATCCGGCCGCGTCACCGGTGAGCCGTCGTATATAGAGAGCGATGCGTGGCTTCGTCTCGGCAGCGCTTGTGATCGCAGCGGTCGTGCTCATCGCGACGCCGTCGGCGGCGCAGGCGGATTCTGTGACCGGCGCGGCGCCCGCGCCCGCCGAAGCGCAGCCGTCCGGAGCGCCCGCCGAAGCGCAGCCGCCCGCGCCCGACGTCGCAGAGGATCCGACGCTCCGGAAGACCGTCGCGGTGCGTCGCGCCGGCGTGGTCCTCGGCTTCGCGAGCGGCGCCGGCTTCGCAGGCGCGAGCGGCTACCCCAACAACGCGCGCCTCATCGGCAACCCGGCGTTCTATTCCGAGAGCCCGCTCCTCGTCGGCGGGTCGACCACGTTCTTCCTGATGGGCGCGCTCACCGATTACCTGTCGTTCGGCCCGATGGTGAGCACGGCCTCGTTTGCGAGCGACACGTGGACGTCGAAGGGCGTCGGCGTCGGCTTCCGTGCCGAGGTGTTCCCGCTGCTCGCGCTCGTGCCGCCCCTCGCCGATCTCGCCATCTACGGCGAGGCGGGCGTCGGCTCGACCGAGCTTCAGAGGAAGGGCGATTACCCGAGCGCCGACGGGACGCAGTCGTTCCTCGGCGTGGGCCTCCACCAGGAGTTTCGCTTCTTTCGCTTTCTCGGTGGTCACGTCGCGGGCGGTCCGTTCGTCGAGTACGACGCGATCTTCTCGCCGTCTGCCGAGCGCCACTGGATGTCCATCGGCGCGCGCTTCGCCTGGTACGGCGGCACGGTCACGCAAGACCACCGCTGACATGCGCCCGGCGCCCGCCGCGGAGAGGTGATACTCTGCGGGCGTGAGCGTAGCGGACCCGTTCGGGCTCGTCGGTCAGGTCCTCGACGGCCAATTCCGCGTCGACAAGCTCGTCGGCGAAGGTGGGTTCAGTGCGGTCTATCGCGGCCATCACCAGGGCCTCAACGAGCCCATCGCGGTCAAGTGCCTGAAGCTTCCCGCGGCGCTCGGAACCACGCTCGTCGACACGTTCGTGCAGCGGTTCCGTGACGAGAGCCGCATCCTCTATCGGCTCTCGCAGGGCAACCTGCACGTGGTGCGCAGCATCGCGGCCGGCACCACGCAGGCGCCCGCTACCGGCGCGCTCGTCCCGTACATGGTCCTCGAGTGGCTCGAAGGTCGCTCGGTGCAGAACGATTTCACGGTCCGTCGCACGCTCGGTGAGAAGGGGCGCTCCCTCGACGAGGTGGTGAAGCTCTTCGGCACCGCCGCCGACGGCCTCGCCTACGCGCACTCGCAGGGTGTCGCGCATCGTGATCTCAATCCCGGCAACCTCTTCCTCGCGACCACGCAGCACGGCGTGAAGATGAAGGTGCTCGACTTCGGCGTCGCGAAGCTGATGCACGACGGCGCCCTCAACATGGGCCCGCGCGCGCAGACCGTCGGCCAGATCAAGATCTTCGCGCCGGCCTACGGAGCGCCGGAGCAGTTCGACGATCGGATCGGTGCGGTGGGCGTTGCGTCGGACGTGTACTCGTTCGCGCTCATCCTCATCGAGGCGCTCCGCGATCGGAACGTGGTCGAGGGAACGCATCTCGGTGAGTTCGCACAGAGCACCACCGATCCGAGCCGCCGCCCCACGCCGCGCGCGCTCGGCATCGACGTCCCCGACGAGGTGGAGCAAGCGTTCGCGCGCGCGACCACGCTCGACCCCGCGAAGCGCTGGGCCAACGCTGCCGATTTCTGGCAGAGCCTCACCATCGCGCTCAAGCACGCGACGGAGCGCAAGTACGAGAACGCGGCGCGCGAGACGCCGCCGCTCGCGCTGGGCGCGGCGGGTGCGACCGGCGGCAAGACGCCGATGGCGCGCACCATGCCTCTCTCTGGTGGAACGGGGCCTGGCGCGATGGGCGCCCTCCCGCGTCCGGCACCGGGCGCATCCCGTCCGCGCATCCCGACCACCATCGGCATTCCGGCGCCGGCGGCCGCTACCGGACCGCGCCCCGCAGCGGCTCCGGCTCCCGTCGCCGCTGCGAAGGTGCCCGCAGGTGCAGGTCGTACCCTCGCGTCGCCCGGCACGCTCGTCGGTGGAGCGCTCGCGCCGCCCGCTGCGCCGCCGCGCGCGAGCAACCGCCCGCCGAGCTCGTCGCGCAACGCGATGCCCCATCTGCCGAACCTGCCGCCGCTCCAGGCGCCTTCCGGCGTGGGGCGACCGATCAGCGAGCGCCCCGCCGCCAATGCTCCGGCTACTGCGCGTTTTCCCGTCGCCGACGAGCATCGGCCCGATGCGAGCGACGCCAGCGGAGGGGATTGGCTGCCAAAGATGGACTCACACGACGACGACAACGAGGACGAGGCGACACGCGTTCACGCACCGGCACCCGAGGTGCTTCAGACCCTCGCGCTCCAGCAAGCGGTGGCCGCGAAGAACGCTGCTGCGAAGAACCGGATCGCAGCCGCGAGGCCTGCGGCGGGCCGACCTGCTGCGGGCATGCCGCCGCCGCCGAGCGCGGAGTCGAGCGACGAGGCCTCCGCGCTCGAAGCCGCAGCGCGCGATGCCGCGATGAAGCCACCGCACGGCGATCTGCACGGTGGTGGTGGTGGTGGAAGGCTCGCGCCGCCGACTCCGCTTCCGCCGCCGTCGGGCGCGACGTTGATGATGTCGCCGGCTGCCCACGCCGCGGCACAGCACGCGGTCGCTGCTGCGCAAGCTGCTGCGGCTGCCCAGGCCGCAGCGCAGGGCGCGCCGCATGTGCCGATCCCGCAGCCGCAACACAACCTCAACGCGACGCTCGCGATGATGCCGCCCACGCCGACGCCGGGCCTCGGCTTCTCGCCCGCGCCGCCGTTCCAGGGATCGAGCATGCAAGGGCATCCGCACGGCGGGCAGGGCGGCCAAAGCGCGGACCCGATGTTCGGCGGAGCGGCGCCCGGCACCGAGACGCCGTTCGGATCGTCGGCGATGCAGCCCGAGGCGCTCTTCGGCTCGATCGGCGCGAGCCTGGCGCCGGCGAACGAGCCGCTGAACGTCGCCGGCATGCAACCCATGCAGCGCATGTCGAACAATTCCGGTGCGCCGGGCCAGCAGCAGCAGCAGGGCATGCCGCTGCCGTACGGACACGGCAGCGCGATGGTGCCGTCGATGCACGGGCAGCAAGGTCAGGGCCCCGGCGGCGGCTACGGAGGACCTCAGGGTGGCGGCAGAAATCCCTCGTTTCCCGCTCCGTCGTACGCGCAAGGCCAGCAGCAGGTCGGCGCCCCGGCGAGGGCCGGCGGGCCGCCCATCCTTCCGATCGCGATCGGTCTCGGCGTGCTCGCCGTCGCCGGTGGCTTGCTCGGGATCTTCGCGCTGCGCGCACGTCATGGTCCGACTCCGGCCCCCACCACCATGTCCGCCTCCGCCGATTCCGCAGCGCGGACGGCGGTGCCGGTGCCGGTGCCGGTGCAGGTCACGCCCGAAGCGACCGCGGTGCCGGCGGTCGCGCCGGTCGACGTCGATGCTGCGCCCGAGCCCGCCGCGCCCGAGCCCGCTGCGACCGCCGCACCGACCGCGACGGCCGCACCGACCGCGACGGCTGCGACGGCTGCGCCGACCGCGACGGCAACAGCCACCGCGACGGCAACAGCGACGACCGCCGCGCCGTTCACGCCGCCTCCCACGGCGGCCACCGCGACGGCCGTTCCGAAGCCGACCGCCGATCCCAACGCGTTCAACGAGGGCGCCGCGAAGACGCGCCTCGCGCAGGCCAACGGTGTCCTCGTGATCTGTCAGAAGGCGAGCGGCGTGACCGGCCCCGGCACGGCGTCGGTCACGTTCGCCCCCGACGGCAGCGTCTCCGCCGTCGCGGTCGACGCGCCTTATGCGGGCACCAAGGAAGGCGACTGCGCGGCGGCTCAGTTCCGTCGCGCGAAGGTGAACGCGTTCACCGGCTCGCCGCAGACGGTTCGGCACTCGTTCGAAGTCCCGAAGTGATCGCGAGGCGAGGCGCGGCGGTGGCGCTCTGCCCGCTCGGCGTCATCCTCGCAGTATTGATTCCGTCGCTCGCGAGCGCCGAGGATCCGAGCGGCGCGCTTCCTGCGCCCGCGCCGAAACGCACGGCTCGTCGGGGCCGCGACAAGGACGAGAGCACGGTCGTCGTCACCGGCACGCGCACGCCGGAGCGCATGCAGCGATCGACCGTCAAAACCGACGTGATCACGCGCGACGAGGCCGATCGGCGCGGCGCGACCAACGTCGCCGACGCGCTCGCGAGCCAGCCCGGTCTCGTCGTGAACCCGGGGTCCTATGGCTTCCTCGGCGGCGTGAGCGCGCTCCAGATCCAGGGCTTCGATCGCGATCGCGTGCTGATTCTAGAGGACGGCGAGCGCGTCGTCGGCGACATCGGAGGCGCTATCGATCTCTCGGCGATTCCCACCGGCGACATCGATCGCATCGAGGTGGTGTCCGGGCCGACGAGCGCGCTCTATGGCTCCGCGGCGCTCGGCGGCGTCGTGAACATCATCACCTCGCCGCCCCGCGATGAAGGCCCCACCGGACGCATACGCATGGAGGGCCGTTCGCTCCATGGTCTCGTGCTCCAGGCCAACGCCGCGTATCGCCGCGGTGCACCATGGGTCGCCGTGGATTTCAACCTCACGCGGATGGACGGTATCGAGAAGAAGCCCGGCCCTGATCTACAGGTGCCCGAGCAATCGCATCGCATGATGGGCGTGCGCGCCGGCACGAGCCTCACCGACAGCATGGAGGTGAAGATCCGCGCCCGGCAGTTCCGCGATCGAACCGTCGGCCTCGAGTCGCAGACGGTTCCGGGGCTGGGGCGCTTCCTTTACGACACCCCCTCGCAGACCGATCGCTACACGCTCCACGTCATCCACATCACGAGGCTCGACACCAAGGGCTCGAACCTCCGCCTCACCATGGGCAGGCAGTGGTTCGACAACACGAGCGCCCGCGATCTGCGCGACTCGCCGATCGACGAGCGACACGATCGCACGCAGCGCATGCAGAGCTTCGAGGCGACGGGGACCGTCGTCGACGGGC
>JAYTOQ010001093.1:0-1981 GCA_043747665.1 Polyangiaceae bacterium
TCCCTTGCACACGGAGAGTCGTCCCATGCGCCGCACCGTTCGCCTTCTTGGAATTGCCAGTCTCGCGACGACCGCCCTCTTCGCGTGCTCTTCGGCGCAGAAATCAGGGTTCGACAACAGCAACCCTACGCCCGGTGACGGCACCAACACGAGCGGCGGCGTCCTCGGTGGCGGCACCGGCGGCGACGGCGGCACCGCGGGCATGCCCTGCGCGCCCGCCAAGGGCAACTACGACATCCCAGGTAACAACTGCGACGACGACGGCGACGGCAAGGTGGACAATCCTCCCACCTGCGACAGCGCGATCTCAGGCAGCGGGACCGCGGAGGACTTCGCGAAGGCGATGGGCATCTGCGCGACCGTGGCGAAGGACGGCTACGGCCTCGTCTCTGCGAAGTTCACGCGCGGCACGTCGGGCTCCGCAACACCGAGCGCGCAGCAGCACGGCGTGCTCCCCAAGTTCGGCGACGTGCTCAAGCCTCGCGAGGGCGCGGCGCTCGGCGTGCTCAGCACCGGGTACGCACAGGAGTACGACGGCGCTCAGGGCGCACGCTTCGGCGGCGAGGACGGCATGAGCCCGCCGGGAGGCAAGGACTGGGGCGCGTCCGGCACGCTGCCGAGCGGCTTCCCCAAGGCAGCCAATGGCTGTCAGCAGTCGAACATGGTCCGTGACGCCGTCGACCTCCAGCTGACGCTGAAGGCGCCGGCGAACTCATCGGGCATCAAGTTCGACCTGAACTTCTTCTCGAGCGAGTGGCCTGCGTACATCTGCTCGCAGTTCAACGACGGCTTCATCGCCTATCTGTCCGCGAAGGGCTTCAACAACGGCACGCCCGACAACATGTCGTTCGACGCGATGAAGAACCCGGTGAGCGTCAACAACGGCTTCTTCGATCGCTGCACCCCGAGCGTCGACATCGGCTGCGCGCCGATGGCAGTGCCGGCCACCTCGCAGTGCCCGGGCGGCACGAGTGAGCTCCAGGGCACCGGTTTCGGCATCACCGGTCAGTGGTGCAACGCGTACGGCGGCCTCCTTGGCGGCAAGCACGGCAACAAGACCAGCACGGCGGGCGGCGCCACGGGCTGGCTCACCTCGTCGGCCCCCGTGCAGGCAGGCGAAACGTTCACCCTCGATCTCGTGATCTGGGACACCGGCGACGGCATCCTCGACTCCAGCGTGCTCCTCGACAATTTCACGTGGGCCGCGGGCGCCGTCACCGTCAGCACCGACCGCCCGCGCTGAGCGTCACTCGTTCCTGAACCTCACCGACGGTCGCGACCCGCGGACGGCGGTGAGGACGCGTACCGCTGCGTCGAGATGTCGAAGCGCGAGAGCGCGAGCAGCTGCCCCTGCACGACCGCCTCCTCGACGGTGGGCGAGCTCCGTAGCGCGTCAGGTCCTCGAGCGAGTCTTCCGCGGACATCACCGGACCGAAGATCGGGCCCCGGCGCAGCGTCCCGAGCTGCTCTCTCAGCAGCGGCGCGAGCGAGTCCTAGAAGGCCTCGGTGACCTCGCTCTCGCGCGTCTCGATGCGCACCGGGAGCTCTTTGATGCGGGGATGCGGGCGCGCAGACCGACGTGCGCGTCGCGATAGGGACCGCCGCTCATGTCACTCCGTCGGCAACCCCTTCGCCTGCCACTCGCGCCAGCCGCCCGCCATCGACTTGACGTTTGAATAGCCCATCTTCACGAGGCTCTCGGCGGCGAGCGCCGAGCGGTAGCCGCCGCCGCAGTAGAGGACGACCTCGGCGTCGGAGTCCGGTATCGCCTTCTCGATGTCGCGCTCGATGATGCCCTTCGACAGGTGGCGCGCGCCCTTGATGTGCCCGGCGGCGAACTCGCTCTCCTCGCGCACGTCGACGAGCTCGAAGCGATCGCCGGCGGCGATGCGCGCGGCGATGTCGTCGGTCGAGCTCTCGACGATGCGCTCACGGACGGCCTCCGAGAGCTTCAGGAAGCGCGGGGAATGATCCATGTCCA
>JAYTOQ010001094.1:0-1778 GCA_043747665.1 Polyangiaceae bacterium
GCTGTGGGCCGCGCTGCAGAAGCGATCCTCGACGACAATCTTGCCGTCGACCTCGTGCGGCACGCGGTACGGGATCAGCGCGAGGTGATCGCGCTGACCGGTCTCGACGACGCGCTCGAGCGAACGCCGGAGCATCCGCGCTGGCAGATTGTTCGGGTCGGCAGGGTCATTCGAGAACTGGTCGAAGACATACTTGCCGAGGAGCTGATCGAGCTGGCTGCCGGTCACGCGGAGGTACGTGGCGTTCGCCGCGACGTAGCGAGGGTCGCGATCCAGCACCATGCAAGCGTTGGGAGAGACCGCGAAGACCTCACGATCGTCGGCCTCGTCGCCCAGTCATCGCTCCTGGGGCCCCCGCCTGCGCCTCGTCGACGCGCCGCGCTGCCGCGGTTTCCGCGCCGAGCTGGACGGGAGCGCTTGACGCGCGGCCCAGCGCTTGCGATCCATGTCGCGTCCCATGAAGACCATCCAGCCCAACGCTCGTGTCGTGCTCGAATACACGCTCAAGGACGACAAGGGCGAGGTGCTCGACTCGAGCGATGCCGAGGACGGCGAGCCCATCACGTACGTGCACGGCTACGGCATGCTCGTGCCGGGGCTCGAGGCCGCGCTGGTCGGCCTCGAGGTCGGTGCCGCCAAGGACGTCACCGTGAGCCCCGAAGAAGGCTTCGGCGAGCGTGACGACGAGCTCGTCCTCGAGATCGACCGCACGGATTTCCCGGAGCCGAAGAGCGTGAAGGTCGGCGACGAGGTGGTCGCCGAGTCTCCCGACGGGGACGAGGTCCCGATGCGCGTGGTCGAGGTCAAGGACGAGACGGTCATCGTCGATGCGAACCATCCGCTCGCCGGCGTCACGCTGCGCTACGCGGTGAAGGTGAAGGAGATCGCGGCAGCCTCCGAGGAGGAGATCGCCGAGGCGGCGGCCGGGTTCGAGGAGGCCGGATACGGCGGGTGCGACGATCCCACGCACGACCACTCCCACGATGGCCACGGCCACGACCATGCCCATCCCCACGAGCATGGCGGATCTTCCGGAAAAACTGGCGATCTGGTGCAGCTCACCTCGAAGAAGCCCTCCTAACGACCCCTTGCGGCGCGTCGTCCTCGAGGCTAGACGGAGCGCATGACGCAGAAGACCAATCCGTGGACGTTCGACGTCCGCGTCCGCGAGCGCAACCTCAAGGCCGGTACCGTCACCGAGAAGGACGTCGAGAAGTACATCGGCGGCCTCCCGGATCTCGCGGATCAGTCGGAGGCGTTCGGGACTTCGCAGCCGGCACTTGCCCAGCCCGTGGTCGCCGCGGCGGTCGAGTCGAGCTCGAACGGCTCTGACGCGGACCTCGGCGCCGACGAAGAGGACGACGAGGACGACGACACGAGCGAGCCCACGGGCACCGATAACCGTCCCGAGTGAGTGACGCCATGAGCGGTTACGAGACGCTGCCGCAGATCGATTTCGCGACCTTCGTCCTGTCGCTCAGCCATTCGGCGCTCATGCACCTGGGAGAGGCACCGGATCCCGACACCAACGAGACGCACGTCGATCTCGGGCTGGCGAAGCAGAACATCGACATCCTCGGCCTTCTCGAGGAGAAGACGAAGGGCAACCTGACCGGTGACGAGGAGCGCCTCGTCGCCCAGGTGCTCTTCGACCTGCGCATGCGCTTCGTCGAGAAGTCGAAGACGGCGGCCGCAGGAGCTTCGAAGCAATAAACGGGACCGTTCGCGCGTCGATCCGCTGAGGAACCATGCAGTTGAGCCGCACGAGCCTTGTTTCC
>JAYTOQ010001095.1:0-3236 GCA_043747665.1 Polyangiaceae bacterium
GCGCACGTCATTCGCGGCGGCGCACATTCCGCGCGCTCGCGCGTGCCGATCGCGCGCGGTGGACGGGGGCTCGCCGCTGGCACGCGCCGCGCTAGGTCCCGGGCATGTCCAAGCCGATCCCCACGATCCAGAAGTACATGACGACGTCGCCGCACTCGATCGGCGTCGAGCAGCCGCTGTCGAAGGCGCACGACGTGATGCGCGAGCTCAAGATCCGCCACCTGCCCGTGCTCCACGGCGGGAAGCTGGTCGGCATGCTGACCGATCGCGATCTCCACCTCGTGGAGTCGCTCGCGGGCGTCGACCCGACGAAGGTGAAGGTCGAGGACGCGATGGCGACGGTCGTCTACGCCGTCCCTCCCGAGAGCCCGCTCGACGAGGTGGTCGACACGATGGCCGAGCACAAGTACGGCTCCGCGGTGATCATGCAGAACGAGAAGGTCGTCGGCATCTTCACGACGGTGGACGTGTGCCGCGCCCTCGCCGAGCTGCTCCGGACCCGGCTGGCGAAGTGACCCACCGACGCCGGCTGGTGCTCAGGCGGTCCGGCGCTTGCTGTCGCTGAGAATGCGGCGGATCTCGGCCTCGAGATCCTTCGCCGCGAAGGGCTTGGCGAGCCAGGGTCTACGCGAGGACGAGAGGAACTCCTCGGCGCGAGGGTCCGTCGCGCTGGTCAGGAACATCGTCCGCCGCGCGCGCGAGGCGTCGCGGAGGAGCTCGCCGTACATCTCGCGGTCCGCCGCGTCGTCGATGTCGAGGACCAGCGCGTCGTAGTCGTCCTCCACGTCCAGGAGCGCCAGCGCGTCCGCGGCGCGCGACTTCCCGACGACCGAGAAGCCCGGTTGCAGGAGGCGACGAACGGAGCCCACGAGGAGATCGTCGTCGACGATGAGTACGTGCGGAACGCGCGAGATGTGGGTTGCCCTCGCGACAGAGTGTATCCCGATCGGGACAATTTGCTCGCCGATCGCCCACGAAAAGAGAGGTTTCGCGAGAGTCAGGTGTCCACTGGAGTGGACACCCCTCGGACGTTCAGAGGCTCGCCGCGGCGCCGGCATACCCCCAGGGGAGTATTACGAGGAGCTGATCCCTCGCCGTTTCCATCCACCATGAATGGTCGCGATTTCGTGGCGGAGCTCGAGCGTCATGGATTCATCGTTCGGCGCCGGTCGAGCACGTTCGTCTGGGTGGCGCGCGGCGATCAGACCCTGATGCTCGACGTGGAGGCGACGGTCCCCGACACGTATCTCGCGCGCATCCTCGCGCCGCGGCCACGCCCGCCGATCACCGTTCACCGGCCGAGCGTCCATCCGTCGATGCGACCGTCGGGTCGACCGAGCGGGCGTCCCTCGACCGCTCCGTCGCAGCGCCCCTGCGGAGTCAGCGCGCGCGCGCCGTACCGCCGCCGCCGTTGTTCGGGAACGGATGCTCGCGCAGGAGCTTGCCGGCGAGGAACATGCGGTAACGGCTGTCGACCACGCCCTTGTCGCACGTGCCGGACATGAACTGCGCGAGTCGATCGTCGAGGGCCCTCTTCGAGCATTGCTGCAACGAGGAGCGGATGATCTTGATCGCCGCTCGTGTGCAGACCTCAGGATCGTCGAGGGCCTTTTGGGGATCCGCGAGGTGGCGCTTGTCGACCTGGTAGAGGCAGAGGAACTGGCCGTCCTTCGACCTGGCGTTGGGCTTCAGCCGGCTCTCGTACCAGGCGATCGCGACGAGGAGCGCGGCGGTCCGCTCCTCCCCGTGATCATCGAACACGGGCTCGCTCTCGGCCACGCGCGCGATGGCTTCCGCGGATTTTTCGTAGGTGCCGCGCCAAGGGGAGCTCGGTTCGAGCGCCACCATCAGCCCCACCACCCACTGGACGGGGACGCTCATCGGACCTCCACCATTCGATCGGTTGGGCCCTCATGCAAGCGGTCCATGACCGCAGTCAGTGTTTTCGGTAGCTTACGAAAGGTGAAATCGCCCTCAAAAGACCTGGACACCGGGGCGGCCTTTCATCCGGGCGAGGTGGTCGCCGGGCGCTACGAGCTCGTCGAGCTGCTCGGTCAGGGCGGGCACGGCGCCGTCTACCGCGCGATCCAGAGGCCGCTCGGCCGCGAGGTCGCCATCAAGATGATCCTCGTCGAGGCCATCTTCTCCGACGGCATGCTCGAGCGCTTCGCGCGGGAGGCCGCGCTCGTCCAGCGCCTCGAGCATCCCAACACGGTGCGCCTCTTCGACTTCGGCACCACGGAGCTCGGGCTGCCTTACATCGTGTTCGAGCTGCTGCGCGGTCGAACGATCGAGCAGGAGCTGGCGCGCGGCACGCTCACGCCGTTTCGCGTGGGACGCGTCGCGACGCAGGTGTTGAAGTCGCTCATGGAGGCGCACGCGCTCGGCATCGTGCATCGCGACATCAAGCCGTCGAACGTGCTGCTCGTCGACTACTCCGGCGAGACCGATTTCGTGAAGGTGCTCGACTTCGGGGTCGCCAGGCGGATCAAGACGGCAGGCGAGGAGAAGGAGAAGCCCGGCATCACGCACGACGGGCAGATCATCGGCACGCCGAGCTACATGGCGCCCGAGCAGATCCGCGGCGCGGCGGTGGGGCCGCAGGCGGACCTCTACGCGCTCGGCCTCGTCATGGCCGAGGCGCTCACCGGAACGCAGATCTACGGCGGCGACACCGCGATGCAGATCTGGATCAAGCAGACCTCCGACGAGAAGGTCCCGCTGCCCCACGTCGTCCTCGGCTCGGTGCTCGGTCCGGTGATCGCGCGCGCCACCGCGAAGTCGGTGAGCGAGCGCTATCCGTCGGCGGCGGCGATGCGCGAGGATCTCGAGAAGCTCCTCGTCGCCGCTTCGGCCGCGACGGATCCGCTCGCGAAGCCCATCGTCCTGGACGTCACGCGCATCACCGCGCGCATGCCTCGCGACCTCACGCCGGCCGCCGCCTCGGGTCCGCAAGGTACCGCCGCGTTGCCGCCGCTCGCGCCGCGCGTCCCGCTTGCGCCCTCCACGCCGACGCCTGCGCCTGCGCCTGCGCCTGCGCCTGCGCCCGCATCCCATTCACCGTCGCACGCGCCTTCGTTCCCGCATTCGCACTCACCGAGCTCGTCGTCGCGGTATCCGGCGTCGACCACCGGCGCGACCGGCACCGGCGCGGCGATCGTCATCCTGGGCGTCGTCGCCATCGTCGCGATCCTCGTCGCTGCGGGTGCGGGGGCCGCCCTCTACATGTCTCGACG
>JAYTOQ010001096.1:0-1863 GCA_043747665.1 Polyangiaceae bacterium
CCAGATGAGGGCGACGTTGCAGATGTCCGGAGGCGCGCTCTCGCTGGCTCATTCGACCTCCGATCTGGCTGCGAGCGACTACGAGTCGATCTCGTTCGACGTGCGCGCGCGCTCGTCGTCGAGCGTGAGCCTCATGCTAGAGACGCTTGCGGGCGCCGGCAGTGGAGTCCAGATCAGCGTCCCGGTCACGCCGTCGTGGACCAGGCAGACGCTCAAGCTCGACGCGCTGAAGGGCTCGCTGACCACGTTCGGAAAGATCGACTGGATCGGTGGGGCCGCCGGCCAGGTCTTCTACGTCGATAACGTGAAGATCGTCGCCAAGGCGGCGACGACGATCTCCGCACCCTCGACGTTCCCCAGGACACCGCTCTCGGTCACGAAGAGCGACGTCGTGACGATGTACAGCGCCGCGGGCCCCTACTCGCTCTACGTGCCGGCGGGCTATGACGCCAGCCACCGGACCGCGTCCAAGCTGCTCGTCTGGTCGCACGGCTGCGGCGGCGACGCGTACGGCGACGCCTGGGCGGTGTCCCCCGGCGGTAGCCAGAGCTGGGTCACCGTGAGCGTCGGCGGCCGCGACGGCGGCTGCTGGGACCCGAACACCGACACGACGCTCGTCATCGCGGCGCTCGACGACGTGAAGCGCAGGCTCAACATCGATCCAAAGAAGGTGGTTATCGGCGGCTACAGCTCGGGCGGCGATCTCGCGTATCGCACGGCGTTCTACAATACGGCGCGGTTCGCCGGGCTCATCGCCGAGAACACCAGCCCGTTCCGCGACACGGGCTCGTCGCAATGGTCGTCCCTGACGGCAGCGTCGTGGAAGCTGAACATCGTGCATCTGGCGCACGTGAGCGATCCGACGTACCCGATCGCAGGCGTGCGCGCCGAGACCGATGCCACGAAGGCGGCCGGCTTTCCGGAGACGCGCATCGAGCGCCCCGGCACGCACTGGGATCCCGACACGCAGAGCTCGGGCACGAACTACGACATGCGCAGGTACCTGCTGCCCTACCTCGACGCGGGCTGGCTGGCACCGTGAGGGAGTCTATGCGAATCGTGCCGACGAAGAAACGCGCAGAGGCGAAGCAAGAAGACGGCGGCTCGGCGTCGGAGCGGATCGACAAGCGGATCGCAGAGCTCGACGACTGGCGCGGCGAGACGCTCGGCAAGATCCGCGCGCTGATCGAGCAGGCCGATCCCGATGCCCGCTGAACGCCTCCGGCAAGAAGGCGAAGGCCGCGCCCAAGAGGCGCGCAGCACGCTGACGTAGAGGCTCAGCCCTTCAGCAGCGAGCGCCACTCGGCCGGCAGGACGGACGCGTCGAGACCGAGCACCCGCACAATCTCGCGAAGCCGCTGCTTCTCGATGTCGCTGACGTGGTTGTCGGCGATCGTCTCCTTCCACGTCGTCGCCACGAACTCCTCGAAGACGTCGCGCAGCTCCTTCGTCGTCAGCTCCCCCGACGCGAGGAACGCGCGCAGCGAAGACTTCTCCGCCTCGTCGACGACCGCGTCCGAGAAGATGTGAGCGAGCTTGCCGTGGAGCGCTTGCTTCGAATCCATGCGCGCCACTGTATCAGCGCGTCTGTATCAGCGCGTCACGGCTTCGGTAGCGTGAGCCCTGGCAAGCCGGCGGTCCTGCCGCACACTCGTCGCGATGACCAAGGCACGCCATGGTGATCGCCAGAGGGCGCCGACGGGACACGCTCGTGGCGACGCGATGTTCGTCGCCGCGCAATCCCTGGGAGCACTCTATCGCGCGAGCTACGCCGCGAATCGCATCGACATCTTCAACGACGCGGCGTCGTTGTCGGGGAACGTTGCGCCCGCGCGCAGCCTGAGCGGCGCAGGGACGACGCTC
>JAYTOQ010001097.1:0-1649 GCA_043747665.1 Polyangiaceae bacterium
GCGGGGCCGTCCACGTTGTTCGCGGAGATGTAATTGAGGATGCGCCCGGCATCGCGGCCCTGGACGAGGAACTTCGCCATGAACGACATATCCATGACGATGACGCCCTGCCGCGCCGCCTCGTGCTCGGCTTGCCAGTAAGGGAACCATTCCTGGCGTCCCCACGACAGCGAATCGACCTTCGCCTCCACTCCCTGCGGGGCATACCAGTCGGCGCCCTCCCAGCCGCTCACGTCACGGAAGTAGGCGCCCTTCGCGGCGAGCCGGTCGTAGATGGCGGACTTCTTCGCGCCGCGCGCGGTCATCATCGAGCGCGTCGGATAATGGCATTGATAGACCATTCCCAGCGACTCCACGGTTCGCGTACGGCGATATTCTGGATTCGCTTGATAGGTATGCAGTCTATCGATGTTCATTCCGGTGACGTCGACGTCGGGACGCCCGTTGATGATCCAGTGCGCCATCACGCGCCCCAGGCCGCCGCCGGTGAGAATGCCAATCGAGTTGAGGCCGGCGGCGACGAAGTAGTTCCGCAGCTCGGGCGCCTCGCCGACGATGGGCTGGAGATCGGGCGTGAAGCTCTCCGGTCCGCAGAAGAACTTCCGCACGCCCGTCTCGAGCGAGATGGGCACGCGATTCATGGCCTTCTCTACGTACGGGCCCATGCGGTCCCAGTCCGGGGTGATCTCGCCGAACGAGAAATCGGAGGGGACGCCTTCGACCTTCCATGGCGCGCAGATCGGCTCGAACAGACCGACCATCAGGCCGCCAACCTCCTCTCTGAAATAGCCGTGGGACGCGGGATCCTCGAGGACCGGGAACGAGGCGGAGAGCCCCGGGATCTTCTCGGTGATGAGGTAGTAGTGCTCCGCGGACTGGTTCGGGATGTTGACGCCGGAGAGCGCGCCCAGCTGGCGGGCCCACATTCCGGCGCAATTGACGACGTACTCGGCCTCGATATCGCCGTACTCGGTGCGCACGCCGGTGACGGCGCCGCGCTTCTGGAGGAGGCCGGTCACGGCGACGTTCTCGATGATCTTCGCGCCCTGCATGCGCGCGCCCTTGGCGAGCGCCATGGTCACGCCCACGGGATCGGCGCGGCCGTCCTCCTTCACGTAGAAGCCGGCGAGGAGATCGTCGGTGCGCGCGAGCGGGAAGAGGTCCTTGACCTGCGCAGGGCTGATCTCGTGGACGTCGACCCCGCAGTACCGATTGAACGCCGACACCCGGCGGTACTCCTCGAGGCGGTCCTTGTCGGCCGCGACCTCGATGAAGCCGACCGGCTTCCAGCCCGTCGATTGCTCTGTCTCGGCCTCGAGGCGGCTGTAGAGGTCGGCGGTGTACTTCCGCATCTCGGTCGACGTCTCGGAGGTCGAGCCGAAGGTCACCATGAGCCCCGCCGCGTGCCACGTCGTGCCGGAGGTGAGCTTGTCCCGTTCGAGCAGGACCACGTCCTTCCAGCCCATGTGAGCCAGGTGGTAGGCGACGGAGCAGCCGATGATGCCGCCTCCGACCACGACGACACGCGCGCGCGCCGGCAACTGCGGGTGAGACATGGCTCAGCACTACTGCCGTTGCCGAGCGGGCTCAAACCGGATCGGCAGGACCCTCGCAAACGGGACCGGGAAGAAAATGTGCCCATGCTTGTT
>JAYTOQ010001098.1:0-1688 GCA_043747665.1 Polyangiaceae bacterium
ATGTATTATACAGGTGTTCCCGGCAAGACCCCCGAGATCGGCTCCTTCGAGGTGATCACGAAGGAGAAGCACCCCAAGCCGGAGCTTTTCGGCGATCGCGTCCCCGAGACGGCGATCTACGCCGTTGCGGACGAGAACCTCATTCTCGAGGTCGACAACCAAGGCCGCTACGAGCAGGACTGGACGCTGAACCAGTACACCGGCTGGATCATCAAGAAGATCGGACCGGCGCGGCCGTACGACGTGAAGATGTTCCGCGGCCAGTCGACGCTGGTGCGCCTCGAGCCCGAGGTCGAGTCGGCCACCGAGTGAGCCAGGATCTACCGGCGTGGATCTGGTAGACAGGCACTCGTGAGCCGCCGCGCCTTCTTCTTCCCGCACTCGCTCGATCCGGCCCAGAAGCCGGGCACCGACAACGTCTCCGGGCGCGTCCCGTTCGAGGTCACTGGAATGCTGCTCGGGAGCGAGATCCGCCAGGGCCCGTTCTGGGTCATGGCCGACGGCTTCACCGATCCGCTCGGAGAGCCGCACGCACCGGGCGTCGTTGGGTCGTACCAGGATCCCTGCGTGTTCTGCGATCCTTGGGGGCCGTTCCACGCGTTCCTCCGGCTCGACGGCGCGAACCTCGCGAACGAGAAGGTGATGGGCGCGGGCAAGGTCGTCGCCGATAGCCTCGCCGAGACCGTGAGCCCCGGCGACCTCATCATCTACGGCAAGACCAACCCCAACGGCGGCAAGAACATCAAGGAGGTCTGGGTCGACACCGTGATGGTCGTCGATTCGATCGTGACGCTCCCCGTCGCGGAGGCCGAGAAGCCGCCCTACACGTTCGCGCTCGCGAGCGATCCGTCGCTCCCTGCCAAAGGCACATCGGCGCATCGCTACAGCCTCTCCGACGCCGAGACCAAGGGCATCCACGAGACGACCAACCGCAATCCCCACCGCATCATCGTGGGACGCGTCTCCAAGGACGGCGACGCGGTCGAGAAGCTCGAGACCAGCTTCGTGCCGCTCGCCGATCGCACGGGCGGCGTGTGTCGCGCGCTCGCCGTCGACAAGGGACACATGGGCGCCGCGTGGGGACCTCTTCTCGAGTTCTTCGCGGATGGCGTGTTCGCGAAGGTGAAGGGCATCCCACGCGGCGGATGGATCGCCGAGTTCGGGAGCTTCGCGCTCGCCGAGGCATTGCTCGCGGCCGTCGTGAAGCGATCGGGCGGCCATCAGGGCATGCGCGGCACGGTAGCGGTCCCGCCGCTCACGCCCGTTGGTGGCACGAAGCGCTGGAACCCGCGAACCGCGCGCGTCTTCCCGGGCTGATCTACCGCGGTGCGGGACGGGAGCTCGCGACGATCTGCCCCCGATTGCCGCGCGATTCGGCGCATCTGAAGAAACGTCAGCAACTTCGGCGGGCCCTGGACGACCGGCGGCCATGCGCCTGTTCGAGCTCGTCGCGATGGTCGTGGTTGCGGTCGTAGGCCTCGTTGGCCTCTCCCCGTCGAGCGCGGAGGCAGCTCCTGCTCGCGTTGCCAAGCGCTCCGCGAAGAAGGCCGCTCTGGCCGCGCCTCCTCTCCCGGCGCCGGCGCCGGCCCACTCGCTCTCGAGCCCCGCCGAGATGAAGGTCGGTTTCGGCTATCGCTTCGCGGGCTCCGGCGGCGCGCGTCGGTCGACGACGCTCGACCTCAACCTCG
>JAYTOQ010001099.1:0-5549 GCA_043747665.1 Polyangiaceae bacterium
GCGAGCAGCGTGTCGCGGAGGTAGGAGCCGACGTTGAGACCGTCGATGAAGAGGATCTTGAAGTGCTCGATGCCCGCCTCGCGGAGCTTCTCGAGCTTGTCCGCGCTCACTTCCTCGTTGACCTCGAGGATGACCTCGCCGGTCTCCTTGTCGACGATGTCGTGCGCGGCGACCTTGCCAGCAAGCTCCTCGACGTCAGCCGGGAGGCGATCGATCTTCGCCTCCTTCAGCTTCTTCATCGCGGCCTTGGTGAACTTGGTGTTCTTCTTGACGATCACCTCGCTACCGACCTTGATGTCGCGCGTCGCGCGCTGGCCAGCGAGGAGGTCGTATTCGACGCTCTTGGAGTACTTGGCGCTCTTCTCCAGGAACACGGTTTCCGTGTTGTAGAAGTAGTTGAGGAGATCCTGGGTCGAGTAGCCGAGCGCGCGGAGCAGCACCGTCGCGTGCATCTTCCGGCGGCGGTCGATGCGGACGTAGATGATGTCCTTCGGGTCGAACTCGAAGTCGAGCCACGAGCCGCGGTACGGGATGACGCGCGCGGAGTAGAGGAGCTTGCCGCTCGAGTGCGTCTTGCCCTTGTCGTGGTCGAAGAAGACGCCGGGGCTGCGGTGCAGCTGGCTGACGACAACACGCTCGGTGCCGTTGATGATGAAGGTGCCGGTGTCGGTCATCAGCGGGATTTCGCCGAAGTAGACCTCCTGCTCCTTGATGTCGCGCACGATGCGCTCGCCACCATCGCGGGTGTCGTAGATCATCAGCTGCGTCGTCACCTTGATCGGCGCCGCGAACGTCATGCCGCGCTGGCGGCACTCGTCCACGTCGTACTTGGGCTTCTCCAAGTTGTAGGACACGAACACGAGCTCACTCGTGCCGTTGAAGTCCTTGATCGGGAAGACGCTGCGGAAGACGGCCTGGAGGCCGGTCTCCTGACGGTCGTTCTGCGGGACCGTCGACTGAAGAAACTTGTCGTACGACGACTTCTGGATGTCGATGAGGTTCGGGACCTCGATGACACGTTGGATCCGTCCCAGGTTCTTTCGGATGCGGAAGTTGGACTGGATAGCGGTCGCCATCGTTGCTCCTCTTTCAGGGTCGCGTCACACGACGCGTCGGTGGGCCGGGCCTGGCCAACGACGCGTGGAACGCTCACGAAGCCAATAAGTAAAAGCGGACTCGAAACAGACAGCTAAGAGCGCGGAGGCCAGAGCTCAGCGGGTTGGTATGAGAAATGCCGGATGGGGCGAGCGAAGGGATCTCTCCCTTCGCCGCCCCTTGACACGGCGTCAATCACACAAACGAAAATAAGACGGAAACGGGTCGCACTTGGCGCTTACTTGAGCTCGACCTTCGCGCCGGCATCTTCGAGCTTCTTCTTGAAGTCCGCAGAGTCAGCCTTGTTGACGCCTTCCTTGAGGTCCTTGGGCGCGCCTTCAACAAGGTCCTTCGCCTCCTTGAGGCCGAGGCCGGTGATCTCGCGGACCACCTTGATGACGTTGATCTTGCTCGCGCCGGCCTCTTTGAGGACGATCGTGAACTCGGTCTGCTCCTCGGCGGCAGCGGCCGCGGGGCCGGCAGCGGCCGCGGGACCCGCGACGGCGACGGGAGCAGCCTTGACGCCCCACTTGTCCTCGAGGGTCTTGATCAGCTCCGCGATCTGGATGACGGGGAGGTTCGAGAGGTAGTCGATAACCTGGTCTTTGCTGAGATCAGTCATTTGTAAACTCCGTGTACGTAGTCGAACTTTTCTAAATCTTCAAACGCGAGAGCGCGGAAATGCCTCTCGCTGTGCGGCTCGCGAGTGAGTCCGCGAGTAGCGAATCAACCGGCGTCAGTTGCGGCCTGCCGCTCTTTGGCGGCGAGGACGTAGACGAGGTTCTGGGTCGGTGCCTGGAGAAGAGCGACGAACTGCTGGAGCGGCGCCTGGAGCGTCGCGAGCAGCGTGGCGCGGAGCTCGTCTTTGCCAGGCATCGTCGCGAGCTCGTTCTCGACGCGTGATGCGCTGAGGACTTCGCCTTCGATGAGTCCGCCTTTGACGACGAGCTTCTGGCCGGCTTCTCCGCCGTCCCTCTTGAACTGCTTGACGACCTTGGCGGCCGCCGAGGGGTCCTCGTAGCACCATGCGATGCCGGTCATGCCCACGAGGACGTCGTTCAGCTTGGTGCCGTACGCCGTGTCCTTGAGGGCTTGCTTGACGAGGGTGTTCTTGACGACCTTGTATTCGACGCCGGCCTTGCGAAAGCTGGCGCGGAGCATGGTTGCCTGCTCGACGGTCATGCCCTTGTAGTCGAGGAAGACAGCCGAGGTCATCTTGTCGAAGCGGCCCTTTACCGTCCCGATGACAGCGGTCTTGCCGTCGCGGGTGGATGTCTGTGCTGCCATGATCAGGTCTCCTCGACCCCGCCGACGAACGCGGCAGTGTCAATCTTGACGCCCGGGCCCATCGTGGAGCTGATGGTGATGCTCCGGACGTAGATGCCCTTCGCGGTGGAGGGCTTCGCGCGGACGAGCGCGTTCATGAGCGCGCGTGCGTTCTCGGCGAGAGCGCCTTCGGCGAACGAGACCTTGCCGACGCGGGCGTGGACGATGCCTGCCTTCTCGACGCGGTACTCGATCTTGCCGCCCTTGGCTTCCATGACGGCGTTCTTGATGTCGAACGTGACCGTACCGACCTTGGGGTTCGGCATGAGGCCGCGCGGTCCGAGGATGCGACCGAGCTTACCGACGGCGCCCATCATGTCGGGCGTCGCGATCACGCGATCGAAGTCCATGAAACCTTCGGACACCTTCGCCACCATGTCGTCGCTGCCGGCGAAGTCAGCGCCGGCCGCCTTGGCCTCCGCTTCCTTCTCGCCCTTGGCGAAGACGAGGACACGGACCGTTTGACCGGTGCCGTGGGGTAGGACGAGCGCGCCGCGGACCATCTGGTCTGCATGCTTCGGATTGACTCCGAGGCGAACAGCCAGGTCCACAGTCTCGTCGAATTTGGCAAACTTCGCCTTCTTGACGAGAGCGCACGCCTCTTCAACCGTGTATTTGCGCGAACCATCGACGACTTCGTCGACCTTCGTGCGGTTCTTGGACAACTTCGGCATCTTCCTCCTTTTCGGCCCTTCTCGACTTCGTGGCGCTCTTGCCTTGAAGGCTCGTCTGGCCTCCCACCGCTTTGCCCCGCATCAAGCGGGACGGTGGTTCTGAGGTCTCTCACCACAACGACTCCGGGAACCATTCCCGTCGTCGCAAACCAGTGTCACCAATCTCGGGTCAGAGGGGCGGAGCCCCTCGAAGCTCGGGGAGGAAGACGTCGGCGTTAGCCGACGTCGATCCCCATGGATCGCGCGGTGCCGCGGACGGTCTTCATCGCGGCTTCGATGTCCGTGCAGTTCATGTCCTGCATCTTCATCTCGGCGAGCTCGCGGACCTGCTTCTCGGTGACCTTGCCGACCTTGACCTTGTTCGGCTCCTTGGAGCCGGCGCCGGGCTTCTTGCCGGTGGGAAGGCCCGCGAACTTCTTGAGGAGCACGCTGACCGGCGGCGTCTTCAGGATGAACGTGAACGAGCGGTCGGCGTAGACCGTGATGACGACGGGGATGATCATGTCCCCGCCCGCGGTCTTCGCGTTGAACTCCTTGCAGAAGCCCATGATGTTCACGCCGTGCTGGCCGAGCGCGGGGCCGACGGGGGGCGCCGGGTTCGCCTTGCCGGCGGGGAGCTGGAGCTTGATCTGACCGGTGATCTTCTTCGCCATGACTGTCGCCTTCGCCTTGCTCCTACGGAGTTCCGCCTGAATTCAGCGGGCCGTAGTGCGCATTGAAAATCGGGACGCGCTACTTAGCGCATCTTCCCCGAAACTCCACGTGTTTTTACGGCTGGCCTAGATTTCGCCAAGCGCACCGCGATTTATGGGTCGGAATCGCTCCGAGAGAAGGGCCTAGGCCCGCTTCTCGACCTGGCTGAAGTCGAGCTCCACCGGCGTCGCGCGGCCGAAGATGCTCACCTTCACCTTGAGCTTCTGCTTGTCCGGCTTGACCTCTTCGACCGTGCCCGAGAAGTTCGCGAACGCGCCGTCGATGACGCGGATCTCGTCGCCCACGTCGAAGTTCACGCGGGGCTTGGGCTTGACCGCACCCTCCACGACACGGCGGCGCTGGTCCTCGATCTCCTGCGGACGCACTTCCTGCGGACGCTGGTTGCCGATGAACCCGGTGACCTTCGGGGTGTCCTTGACGAGGTGCCAGGCCTCCTCGGTCATCTCCATCTCGACGAAGATGTAGCCGGGGAGGCTGGTCTTCTGGCGGATCCGCTGCTTGCCGTTGCCACGGGACTCCTGGACGGTCTCGGTCGGGATGAGGACCTCGCCGAACGCGGCGTCCTTGCCGTGCTCCTTGACCCGCTGCAGAAGGGCCTCTTTGACCTTGTTCTCGTATCCCGAGTAGGTCTGGATGACGTACCACTTCTTGGCCATTACGGACTCCACGGCTAACTCCCCACTCATCTTCCGAGCGTCGACGAACGACGTCGACATCAGAAGCTGTAAATCTTGTCGGTCACGTACTTCCAGAACTGATCCATCAGCGCGAAGAAGACCGTCGCGAACAGCGTGTAGAACAGGACGACCGTCGTGGACCCGGTGACTTCCTTGCGGCTGGGCCAGGTGACCTTCGACAGCTCCTCGGCGACCTCGTTCGCGTACTGGCGCGACTCGGGCTTGCGCCAGTAGTAGAGCGCGACGCCGACGCCGATGAGACCGGCGACGACGTAGACGACCTCGTCGCGCGGCTCGCCGAGCTCGGGCTTCCACTGGCCGAGGCGATACCAGGCAAGGTGACCGCTCTTCGCGACGAGGAACGCGACGAGCATCGCGCCCGCCATGTACGCGGCGTACACGAAGCGGAGGTAACCGAGCTGGAGCGGGGAGGCCGCCGCTTCGCGCGCTTCGTCGTCGGCGCGTCCTGCCGCCTCGGCGTCGAGCTCGTCCTGCGTCTTGGGGCGGGACTCGTCGGTCTTCTCGGCCTTCTCGATAGCGCGCTTCTCGTCGAGATCCGACGATTCGGACGCCTTGTCGGCGACCTCCTCTTCGTCGTGCTTCTTCCCGAGATCCTCTTCCGTGGCCATCGCTGTTGCGCTCTTTCGCCGTCGTGTTGCTTGCTTGCAGGGGCTGGGGGGCTCGAACCCACGACCTGCGGATTTGGAATCCGCTGCTCTACCAACTGAGCTAAACCCCTAAACCGACGTCTCTTCGAGAGATTCCCGAAGAACCGTCCGCTACTTCGTCTCCTTGTGGACCGTGTGGCGCTTGCACGTGGGGCAGAACTTCTTGAGCTCGAGCTGCCCCTGCTGTGCCTGCTTGCGCGTGGTCTTGTAGTTCCGGGCTTCGCACTCCGAGCAGACCAAAGTGATGTCGATCCGCTCGGACATGAATGCCTGAAACTCCTGGAGAGTCCTACTCGAGGACCTTGGTGATGATTCCGGCGCCGACCGTGCGGCCACCCTCGCGGATCGCGAAGCGCATTTGCTCCTCGAGACCAACGGGGGTGATGAGCTCGATC
>JAYTOQ010001100.1:0-1896 GCA_043747665.1 Polyangiaceae bacterium
CGGAGTGAGATCGACGTCGTGCCTTCCGTCTTCGAGCTGTGACCCCGACTCCCGGCAAAGAGCGCGAGGAGCGAGGTCTCGATCTTCCCCTGCGCCTGCCAGGCCGACGGGTCGCCCGCTGCGGATGCCCCGCAAACCGCCGCCGACGGCACCGTCGTCTGCAACTACATCAAGAACAGCGACGTGTGGCAGCCCGTCGAATGCGCGGCCGGTCTCGAGATGCCAGGCGATGACGGCACGACGTATTTCGACTGCAACGACGGGACCGCGTTCCTGAGCACGACGTCGCTACACGGCGGGGGCCTCCTCGCGCGTGCTCCTGGCTCGTCGACGCGGGGACGGGCGGTTGCCCTGCCGGCGGTCAGCCCTGCACGCTGACGTGTCCCGCACCGACGTGCGCCGCCATCACGAAGCAGAACGAGCTGAAACAGACGATCCTCGCCTGCGCCGCGCCCAACCAGTGAACGTGACGAATCCTCCGCCATCGTTCCGCCGACCTCGAGCCCTCAGCACTCGATGACGTTGACCGCGAGGCCGCCGCCGATCGGGTCGCACGTGAGCCCGAGTTTGTGCTCCATGCCGGCGCCGTCGTCATCCGCGCCGGCGACCCAGCGCCGGTAGTCGTGCAGGACGGCGAGCGTCGTCGCCGCGTCGTCGCCGTTTTGGCGACTCGCATCGGGCCCACGGTGTGTGTGCTCGAAGGGCCGATGCCGATCTTGAAGATGTCGAAGACGCTGAGGTGCACGTGCCTGCGCCCGAGGACCGCCGCGGTCTCGAGACGAGCGAACCGCTCGCGCGCTCGCGAGTGTCTGCTCGAGCCGTTTGACACGACCACGACCGTCAGCTACGTCTATTCCAGTAGGAATAGTTCGAGAGCGTTTCCAGGGTCAATTGCCCCTGTAATCGAAGCTCTCACTGTTCCCCCGGGCGAGCTGCTCGACCTCGCGCGCTCGAAGAGCGCGTGTCCTGCCGAGCGTCCGATCACGACACGCAGCAAGCCTGGAGTGCGATGAACCATTCACAGTCCGTTCGATCTTTCCTCACCGTCTCGTGCTGCACGATGGTCGTCGCCGCTCTCCTCGGCGCGCTCGCGTCGGCAGGCTGCGGATCGGACACCGCTTCCAGCGAGGTCGCAAGCGTCGATCTCGATCTCGATGCGGGCAATGGCAGCGCGCCCGGCACGAGCCTCGTGACCGACGTGGACGGCGCCAATCAAGGCAGCGCCGAGGCAGCGGTCGAGGATCTCGATGCGACGATCCAGCATGACGGTGGGAAGACCCTGCCCGACGGGAAGGTGGTCACTTACGTGACTCTCGGGACGGCGGCGAGCTTCGTGGTGCTCTCCGGCGAGACCATCACGAACACCGGCTTCACGGTGATCAACGGCAACGTGGGGCTCTACCCCGGTTCGGGAATCACTGGATTCCCGCCCGGCATCGTGAACGGCGTGGTTCATGACACCGACGCCGTCGCCGCGCAGGCCAAGAAGGATCTCAACGACGCCTACGCCGACGCCGCGGGGAAGAGCGGCGCGCCGATCCCGCTCTCCGGCGACCTCGGTGGCATGACGCTCACGCCGGGGCTCTACGTCTCGGCGACCTCGATCGAGCTGACGTCCGGTGATCTCATGCTCGATGCCCTGGGCGACGAGGATGCGATCTGGGTCTTCCAGATAGGGACGACGTTCGTCTCCAACGTCGGCCGCAAGGTGACGCTCATCGGCAACGCGAGGCACGACAACGTGTTCTGGAACGTGGGAACGTCCGCGACCATCGGTGTGGGCTCGGTGATGGTCGGCAACTTCCTCACGCAGATCTCGATCAGCGTCCAGACCGGCGCGTCGATGGAGGGCCGCTTCCTCACGCAGACCGGCTCGGTGACCTTCGACTCCAACAC
>JAYTOQ010001101.1:0-15345 GCA_043747665.1 Polyangiaceae bacterium
GGCGTCGACGCCGCGTATGCGGCGAGCACCCTCGTCGCGCCGTCCATATCGCCGCGGGCGACCATCGCAGCGACGAGCGCCGCAAGCGCTTCGTTTGCCGGATCGTTCTGGTTTCGGTTCGCGCCCGCATCGGATGCTGCGGCGTCTTTCTCGGCCTCGTCTGAAGGCGTCGAAGTCACCGATCGCGAATCGCTCTGGTTTGTAGACATTTCGTCTACTTTCGACCCCCGGAGGGGCCACCGTTGGTAGTGCGATGCGTCTCCGCTTCTCGTCGCCGACTTCGCGCGACGAGCTTGCTTCGCACTACCACCCGAGCAGGACCGAGGCTGGGACCGCCGGCTCGCAGCGGCTGACCCGGCCGCGCCCGCCACCGCGTTCGCCTCATGTGCCGACGGTCCCGCAGCTGGCGCGCTTCCTCCTCACGTTCGCGCAGAAGGGTCAGTGCGGGCAGCGCATCCTGAAGCAAGCGACCGTCGACACGATGGAGACGGTACAGCGCGAAGACCTTGCCGTAGCGATGCGGTCTACACGCGACCGAGAGAGCCGCTCACTTCGGCGGATTGACCGTGCCGCCGCCGGGCTTGCAGCCGTCGGCCGACTGCTGGATCGCCGCGAGCGCGGCAGTGAAGACCGAAGGATCGCCGTCGCCGACGTTCCAGTGACGACACGGACCGGCGCCGTTACCGCACGCATCGGTGATGGTGTCGACCGCGTCGCCGTGGAGCGGGGCGTTTCCGCCCTGCGCGATCGCCTCGAGGTTCTTGAACGTCGCGCCCTGCATTCCGATCACGTACGTGCGGATGGTGGTGGCCGTGTGGTGGGCCTCGAGCAACGCGGAGAGGTGGCCGAGGTTCTCGTCGCAGCCGTTCGGATCGCCATCTGTGATGAGGATGCCGATGGTCACGTGGCCCGGGCGCCGGTTGGCGGCGGTGAAGCGCGTCAGCCCGCGGATGGCCGCTTCCGTCGGCGTACCGCCGCCGGTGTTGCCGCCCTGGTTGGGCGACGTCGAGTTGAGCAGCGCATCGAAGGCGGTGCTCGGGAGTGTCGTGTACTCGGCAGCTGGCATGGCGGCGACGTTGTAGAGATCGCCGGTCGTGCAGAGCGCGTCGGACCCGTTGTCGAGCGGGAAGAACTGCATCGCGGCGGACTGGTCCTTCGAGCCCGCCGACTTGAGGTAGCCGGAAACCGCGTTGATCGACCGGCACCACTTCGAGCCCGTCGTGTCGCCGAGCTTGCAGTCGGCGCCCATGCTGCCGGAGCGGTCGAACATGATGAACATGTCGACGGGGGCTGTGCAGGAGCCGCCGTCGCCGCTGGTGCCGCTCGTGCCGCCCTCGCCGCTCGAGCTGCCGCCGAAGCTGCTGCTGCCGTTGGTGCCGCCGCTCGCGCCGCCGCTCGCGCCGCCGCTGCTGCCGAAGCCGTTGTCGGTCCCGCTCGAGGAGCCGCACGCGATCACTGTCGCGGCGCCGATGGCCAACACGACGCCGAGGTGAGTGCGAAGCTGCATGACCCTCAGCCTAGCCGGCCCTGAGCCCGGGGCCACCTCCCGCCGCTGGGCTCGCACGAGAGCGGAATCGTACGGCCCGAGCGCAAAAACGCGGCCTCGCGCCCTCATCTGACGTGTCCGGTCGCCTCTCTTACCCGTATGCTGCGACCACTACCGGCAATTCGCCGAGGGGGCACAAGATGCGTCGCAGCTGGCTTATTTCCGCGGTCTTCGTCTCCGCGACCTCGATCGCATGCACGGCGCTGCTCGGCGACTACAGCGCGAACGGCACCGCCACCACGAACAACGAAGGCGGCACGAGCGGCGGCCCGGGCGGCTGCAGCGACACGGAGAAAACGTGCAATGGCGCGTGCGTATCGAAGGCCGACCCCAACGCAGGCTGCGCCACCGCGGTCTGCACCCCGTGCGCCTCCACCACCAACGGTGCGCCCGCGTGCAAGGCCGGCGGTTGCTCGTTCACCTGCAACGCCGGCTTCGACGACTGCGACGGCAACCCCGCGAACGGCTGCGAAGGTAAGACGTCCTCCGACGCTGCCAACTGCGGAAAGTGCGGCGACCCGTGCGGAGCGACGAATACTGCGGGGGCTGCGCTCTGCATGGCCGGCAAGTGCGCGTTCACGTGCACCGTGGGCTTCGCGCATTGTAGCGCTGTCAATGCGACCGGCTGCGAGACGAACCTCGACAAGGATCCGCTCAACTGCGGAGCGTGCGGTCATTCCTGTCTCGGCGGAGCCTGCACGAAGGGAACGTGCGAGCCTTTTCAGCTCGCGAGCACCTCGCAGCCGAGCGGCCTCGCCGTCGACAAGACGCACGTTTACTTCACGTCGCCGTCACTCGCGAGCATCGACCGCGTCCAGCGCGACGGCAAGTGCATGCCCGCGGCGCCGTGTCCCCAGGCGTTCGTCGGCGCCGGCGCCGGCGATCCACTCACGGGGCAGACGCGCGGTCCGACCGCGATCGTCAGCGACGGGACCGACGTTTACTGGACGGCCGATGCCGCGGGCCTTGTCGTCAAGCGGTCCGCAACGCTGCCGCCGGGTCCGCTCAAGACGCTCGGGTCCGCCGTGTCGACGAGCCCCGGCTACCTCGCGCTCGGCGCCGGTAAGGTGTGGTGGACGAGCGGCTTCGGAAGTGTCGATCCCGCCGCTCACGTCCGCAGCGTCAACGTCGACGGCACCATGCTCGCGGCCGTCGCCAACTATCAGTCGCCGGTCACTACGTTCAAGGGCACAGGCGGCATCGCCACCGATGCGTCGACCGTCTATTGGGCGTCGCAGAACGGCAACGTTTACCACGCCGCATTCGGTGACCCGTTGTGCACCGAAGGCAGCGTCGGCGCGGGGCCGTTCTGCAAGGCATACGGCAGCGCCGGCGGCGGCTACGGCGTCGCCGTCGATGACACGTTCACCTACTGGACGGAGCCGAGCTCCGGCACCGTCAAGCGAGCACCGAAGGCGGGTGGGCAAGCAAGCTTCATCGCAACCAGCCAGGATCTCCCGCAGGCCATCGCCGTCATGGGCACCTTCGTCTATTGGGGCAACGCCAGCAATACGGGCCCGACCGCCGGAACCATCCGGCGCGCACCCATCATCGCCGCGCCGTGCGACGCCGCGGCCTGCGAGAAGATCGCAGCCGTCGCCGCTCCCGACTCGATCATCGCGGCCGACGACGGTATCTACTGGGTGAACAACAACGTGACCGGCGGGGTGTACCGGCTCGCGAAGTGAGTGCGCGCGCGCGCGGAGCTCACCAGGCGCCGTCGATGTTCTTCATCATGTCGTACGGGTGACCGATCTCCGGGGCGCTTGCCGTGTCGAGCCGCGCGAGCGCCTCCGCGGGTAGGTCGAGATCGCCGGCGCCGAGGTTCTCCTCGAGCTGCGCCACCGTGCGCGCGCCGAAGATCACCGACGACACGACGGGTCGAGCAAGCAGCCACGCGAGCGCCACCTGGCCCGGGGTCTTTTCGAGCTCGCCGGCGACCGCGACGAGCGCATCGACGATCGTCCAGTTTCGCTCGGTATCGAAGCCCTTGTAGCGCTCCTTCCACTGCCCGAGCCGCGAGCCCTCCGGCGGTGTCTGGCCGCGACGGTACTTGCCCGTGAGGAGACCCGATGCGAGCGGCGACCACGGGAGGATGCCCAGCCCGAACTTCGTGCAGAGCGGCACGTGCTCGCGCTCGAGCGTCCGCGTCGCGAGGTTGTACTGCGTCTGTAGCGTGACGAAGCGATCGAGGCGGCGCTTGTCGGAGATCCAGAGCGACTCCATCAGCCGATAGGCGGCGTAGTTGGACGCGCCGAAGTAGACGATCTTCCCGGCACGGACAGCGTCGTCGAGCGCACGAACGAGCTCCTCCTCCGGCGTGCGGAGATCCTGCATATGGATCTGGTAGAGGTCGATCCGATCGGTGCCGAGGCGCGTGAGGCTCGCATCGATCGCGCGGGTGATCCGCATTCGCGAGGCCCCGGTGCCATTCGGCCCGGACGCCATGCGGAAGCGGCCCTTGGTCGCGACGACCACCTTCTCGCGCGCCTTCCGCGACGTGAGCCACGAGCCGAACACGCGCTCGGAGAGACCGTCCTGCCCGTAGACGTCAGCGGTGTCGACGAAGTTGATGCCCGCCTCCAGCGCTCGGTCGAGCATGGCGAAGCTCTCTTTTTCGTCGGAGCTCACCTTGTGCATCATCGACTTCGCGTCGGCCTCGCCGAAGGTCATGGCGCCGAGACAGAGAACGGAGACCTGGGTGCCGGTGTGACCGAGCTGGCGATATCGCATGGCGGCCACGATACACCGTCCGTCGAGGCGCTTCGCGGCCAGCCCGTATCACTTGAACTTGCTGTGGCACTCCTTGCACGTCGCCTTCATGCCGGCGAGCGCATCGGACGAAGCTTTCTGATCCTTCGCCGCCGCGGCCGTGCCGAGCGCCTCGGCCTTTCCGTGGAGCTGGTCGGCGAGCTTGTCGAAGTCGGGGCCCTTCGAGAAGTCCTTCGCCTTCGTGCTCGTCGCCTGGATACGGTTCGAGACCTCGGTGAAGGCGGCGTAGTCCGCGTCGGTGTAGCTCGCGGCGCCCGCCTTCTTCATCTCGGGGTCAGCGATGGTGGCCTGAGAGTCCATCAGGTCGCTGAGCGACGTGAGCTTCGGCACGTCGGCCGCCGCCACGTCGCGATGGGGCGGCCCGCACGCGGCAAGAGCGCCCGAAGCGAGCAGCACGCCAGAAAAGACTACGGCGGCAAGGATGGTGGCCTTCGACATGGCCGGCAGACTACTGACGGTCGCCGTCAATATCGAGGCGTTATCGAGGCGATGGTGCTGCGATCGCGCACGTTACGCGTCAATGCCGAGTGGCATGTGGCGTGCTATCTGCTCCGGCGATGACAGCGCGCGCCTCCTCTGTGCTCTCCTTCGCGGCCACCACGCTCCTCTCGGTATCCGCGTTGGGAGGCGCGCTCGCGGCGTGCTCGAGCAACGATCCCGCCCCCGCCGCCACGCAGCCGATCGTCCCGCCGGTCCCGCCCGCGCCGCAGGCGGACCCGCCGGACGCCGCGCCGCCGGTCGACGCCGCGCCTCCGAAGGTCGTGCCGAAGCCGACGTTCCCCGAGGTGCAGACGCGTGGCGGCTCCGTCATCAAGGCGCCGAAGGTCGTCGCGATCGTCTACCCCGGCGACGACCTCGCCGCGCAGATCACCGACTTCAACAAGAAGATCGCTGCGTCGACCTACTGGAAGGACCTCGGCGCGGAATACGGCGTCGGGCCGATGACCGCGCGCGACACCATCACGCTCACGGAGACCGCGCCAACGGCGATCACGTCCTCGGCGATCGAGACATGGCTGAAGGCGAAGCTCACCGGCGCGACCCCCGAATTCGGCGTGCCCGATCCCGACACCCTCTATGCGATCTACTACCCGGGCACGACCACGATCACCATGGACGGCTTCGGCGGCGACCCCGGCGTGAGCTGCAAGGCATACGGTGGCTATCACTTCGAGATCGCGATCGGCAGCACGAAGGTCGGCTACGCCGTCATGCCTCGCTGCTCCGACATCAACGAGCTCACCGTCGCGGCCAGCCACGAGCTGTACGAGTGGGCGACCGATCCGTTCCCGCGGACGAAGGCCGCATACACCAAGCTCGACGACGCGCACTGGGCCTGGCAGGCAGCGTTCATCGGTGAGCTCGGCGATCTCTGCACGTACCTCGATCGCGATTATCTGATGCCCGCGGAGATCGGGTTCCAGGTCCAGACGATGTGGTCGAACAAGGCATCGCTCGCAGGCAAGTACCCCTGCGCGCCGAAGCCCGGCGCGGCTTACCTGCAGGCGATTCCTACCGCCGACGACAGCGCCGTCGTCCCGTCGCAGGTGCCCGGCGTTCCGGACATCACGACGAAGGCGATCCGCGTGAAGCCCGGAAAATCGCGCACCGTCGACGTCCTCGTCTATTCCGACCAGCCGAGGTCGTCGCTCGTTCCTCTGCGCGCGCTCACCTTCGACGAGTTCACGACCGGGATGAGCGCGGGCCCCAACGCGTCGGGCTACACGTACAGCATCGAGCCGAACCACGCGAAGGTGGGTGACGTCGTGTCGGTCACCATCAACGCGCCGACCAGCCCGAGCTACGACCTCCTCGTCATGCTCGCGTACACGAGCGACAAATCGGTCGAGTACTGGCCGGTGCTCGTCGTCAACGACGCGGCGCCCGCGCCCGGGACCACGCCGAAAAAGCTGCCGAAGCTCCCGGCGTTCGGCCGCGCCGCGTTCGGCCGCGCCGCGTTCGATCGCGCGGCGACACCGCGCATCACGAAGCTCGGAATGAAGCGCGCTGCCAGCAACGGCGTCGCGCACTAATCACGCGAGCGTGCCGACCGCCTTTTCGACGGAGGCAACGAGCGCATGCGACGCGACGAGCTCGCTCACCGCTGCGATGTCGCCATAGAGGGGCCGGTCGCCGGTCATGGGGGCGACGCGCTCGCGCACGGTGGCGAGTGCCGCTTGCACGCCACGGCTCGGCCGGAGCGGCGCACGCTGATCGAGCCCTGCCGCCGCAGTCATGATCTCGATGGCCAGGCAGGCGCGGACGTTGGTGACCACCTCGCGCAGCTTCTTCGCGCTGACGCTTCCCATCGAGACGTGGTCCTCTTTCCCGGCGGAAGAAGGGATCGAGTCGACGCTCGCCGGGTGGCAGTAGATCTTGTTCTCGCAGACGAGCGACGCGCTCGTCACCTGCGCAATCATGAAGCCGGAGTGAAGGCCGCTGCCCGCGGCGAGGAACGGCGTGAGCCCGGTGGAGAGCGCGGGGTTCACCAGCTGCTCGACGCGGCGCTCGCTGATGTTCGCGAGCTCCGCGGTCGCCATGGCCGCGAGATCCAGCGCGAGCGCGAGCGGCTGACCGTGGAAGTTACCGCCGCTGATGATCTCGGTCTCGCCGCGATCGACGAAGACGCTCGGGTTGTCGGTGATGCTGTTGACCTCGCGCTCGAGGACGCTGCGCACCCAGGCCAGCGCATCGCGGCTGGCCCCGTGGACCTGCGGCATGCAGCGCAGCGAATAAGCGTCCTGCACCTTGCTGCAGTCGCGATGGCTCTCGGCGATCTCGCTGTCGGCGAGCAGCGCGCGCAGGTTCTTCGCGACGATGAGCTGGCCCGGATGCGGCCGCGCGAGCTGGAGACGCTCGTCGAAGGGACGCGTCGAGCCCTTCAGCGCCTCGAGGCTCATCGAGCCGGCCACGTCGGCGGCGACGCACAAGCGCTCCGCGGCGAGCAGCGCGAGAGTGCCTAGCGAAGCCATGAGCTGCGTGCCGTTGATGAGCGCGAGGCCCTCCTTGGCCTCGAGCGCGATCGGCGCGATCCCGGCCTCCTTGAGCACCTCGGCGGAGGGACGCATCGGCCCGTCGTCGAGCTGCGCCTCGCCTTCCCCGATCATGGTGAGAGCGAGGTGCGCGAGCGGCGCGAGATCGCCGCTGGCTCCGACCGAGCCCTGCACGGGGATGCGCGGGTGAACCTTCTTGTTCAGCATCGACACGAGGAGATCGACGAGGTCCGCGCGAACGCCGGAGTGGCCGAGCGCGAGCACCTGCGCGCGGAGCAGCATCATGCCGCGCACCTCCGGCGGCGAGAGGTTCGGTCCCACGCCGGTGGAGTGCGAGCGCACCAGGTTCTGCTGGAGCGCGCGCACGTCAGAGGCGGAGATGCGCGTCTCGCTCAGCGCGCCGAAGCCGGTGTTCACGCCGTAGACGTTGGGCGCCGCGTCGCCCGCCTTCGCGATGGCCTCGATGGCAGCACGCGACTGCTCGACCTTCGCGCGAGCTTCGTCGGCGAAGGCAACCGCTCGCGCGCGGACGGCGACGTCCTCGAGATCTTCGAGGGTGAAGGCGAGGCCGACACGGACGGGAGCAGTCGAGCGCGGATCACGGAGCGCGGGCATCCACGGCGTGTAGCGCGGGGCCCGCGGCGACGGATCGACAAAGATGAGCGACAAAATGAAACCGACCGGACCTCACGAAGAGGACCGGTCGGTGGGAAGAGCTTGGGGCTCGATGCGCGGATGCGCGGATGCGCGGATGCGCGGTCAGACAAAATTTCTGTTCGGCCGTGATGGGGTTTGCGCAGAGCTCCTGGAGTTCGGACGGTGGGCGTTCGACGGTGGTCGCGAGTGGCGGAGGGCGAAGCAGATCTCGCTGCGATTCGTTCGAATCGGACGAGCTGCTCGGGCTCACCGCCGGCTTCCGGCCGGCGTCGGCTTCTGGCCGACAGTAACCTACATGAGTGCACTAAGTGGGCCTGTACGGCTTCACCCCCACCGCAAGGCTAACTGCTCGAAATGTCGTTTCGATTGCTCTCACAAGGTGAGACCTTCAACACCCATGTGAGCGAGAGGAGATCCATGCGGACGGTCGAGCCTCTTCACGACTATGCTGCCGCGGCTCATGAGAGGACGGCTCGTCGCATCGTCACGGATCCTGGCGTTCCTCCTGCCGATCCTGGTCGCGACCGAAGCGCGCGCCGACGACGTCGACGCGACCGACGGTGACATCCCGCGCGATCTGCCGCGGCTCATCCTCGATAACGGTCGGGTGGAGATCCCGGACGCCGATCCGGAGACGTTCCGCTTCTTCCTCCACGGTGAGCATCAGATCCGTTACCAGGCGCAGCGCACCTTCCCGCTCGTCGCGACCGCCACGGACATCAACCGGCGGCCCGGCCTCGCCGAGGATTCGATCGGCCAGAACCAGTTCGTCTCGCACTGGCTCCGCGTCACGCCGCGACTCCAGATCCGCGATCACCTCGAGGTGGTGGGACAGCTCGACGTCCTCACCGGCGTCCTCTTCGGCGAGCGAGCGCACGGCACCAGCGCCGATCAGACGCCCCGCGACGACTACAACGGCTTCGGCAACATCCAGGCGCGCTGGTTGTATGCACAGTACAAGGTTCCCTTCGGCCTCTTCCGCGTCGGATTGCAGCCGAACCACTGGGGCATGGGCATCCTCGCCAACGACGGCGATCACCCGTCGCTCTTCGGCGACTACCGCTACGGCTCCATCAGCGAGCGCATCCTCTTCGCCACCAAGCCCGGCGGCCAGGACAGCGACTTCTACGTCGCGCTCGCCGGTGACCTCGTCTACCGCGATCAGAACGCCACGCTGTCGAAGGGACAGCAGGCGTTCCAGGGCGTGCTGGCAGCGTTCTACGAGCACGGCTACAACAAGCTCGGCGTCTTCAGCACCATCCGTCACCAGGAGAACGCGAAGAACAGCGGCTCCAACCTGTTCCCGTACACCGACACGATCGACGCGCTCGCGGTCGATCTGAACGGCCGCGTCGCCGCGCAGATCCCGGGCCACGACGCGTTCGTGTTCGCCGAGGCCGAGGCCGCGTACATCGCGGGCTCCACCAACATCCTCCGCACCGCGGATCAGGCGCTCGACGGCAGCAAGACCTCGATCCGGAGCTATGGCGGCGCTGCCATCCTCGGCGTCGTTCATCGCAGCTGGGCGACGGGCACGTGGGCCGACGAGAGCACCTCGAACAAGGAGCGGCACGATGCGAGCGCGCGCTCCGTCAGCTCGCACTACCTCGGCAGCTCGACCACGAAAGGCGTTCCCTACGGCGATCTCGTCGCGCAGGTCGAGGTCGGCTACGCATCCGGCGACGCGGATCCCTACGACGGGACGCAGCGACGCTTCGTGTTCGAGCCGAACCACAAGGTCGGTCTCATCCTCTTCGACGAGGTGATGCGCTTCCAGACGGCGCGCTCCGCGACGGCCGCGACCGACCCGCTCCTCACCAACGCCGCGCGTCCCACGCCCGGCGTGGATCTCTTGCCGACCAACGGCGGCGTCTCGGGCGCCACGTACGTCAACCCGACCTTCGTGTTCCGCCCGCGCCATTTCTTCGACCTCAAGGGCGGCATGGTGATCGCGCAGTCGACCACCGAGATCGTCGACCCGTATCGCCTCGCCACGCAAGGCTCCTACGTGAACTACCGCGGCGGCGACCGTCGCAAGAAGGACCTCGGCGTCGAATTCGATGCCGGCTTCGAGGCGCGCTTCCCGCTCGACTACGATCTCAAGGGCGTCCTCGGCGGTCAAGCCGGTCTACTCCTGCCGGGCGGCGCGCTCGAGAACGCCGACGGCGTGCGCCTCCCGCCGCAGTGGATCGCGATCGGTCGCCTCGGCCTCCTCTTCTAATACGCAGTACGCAAAACGCAGTACGCAGTACGCAGTACGCAGTGCGCGCAGTACCTGCGCAGTAGGTGGGAACATGGCTTTGACGAAGAACCTTCTCCTCCTCGTCTCGACGCTCGGGGTGATGACGCTCGCGGGCGCATGCGGGGTCGACACCGCGCCCGATGGGCTACGCGCCACGCCCGCCGGCAACGGCCCGGTCGTGAAGTTCGACGTCACGCATCGACCGCTTCCCGAGGTGCCTCTGCCGAACGACCTGGCGACCTTCGCCGATCCGACGAGCCGCACGGGCCGGCGCATCAACGTGAGCCTCGTCGCGCCCACCTTCATGGAGCGCAACGCCCGCGAGGACTTCGGCACCATGGAGGGCTGGGGGATCTCCGCGCCGATCAGCGTCGCGTTCGATCGCGCGCCCGGCACCGATCCCCGCGAGGCGGCGATCGACCTCGAGGACGTCGCCGCCCGCATGCAGGGCGACGAGCACGATCTGTCGAACGATGCCTTCTACGTCGTGAACCTCACCACCGGCTTGCCCGTCTTCATCGATGTCGGCAACGGTTACTACCCGGTCACGCTGCGCGATCCCTTCCGCTACTTCCCGAACGATCCCAAGGCCGGCGAGAGCAACCTCTCCTTCGAGACCGTCGAGGAAGGGCTCGGCCTTCCGCAGTCGGCCTATCGCCCGGATCTCGACACCGACTTCGACGGTGTCCTCGATCATCCGAACACGCTCGGCACCAAGGGCATCGCCGGCGTCGACAACCTATTGACCTGGTACGAGCGCGAGACGGACACGCTCATCATCCGCCCCGTCGTGCCGCTCGACGAGAAGACCGAGTACGCGGTCGTCCTCACCGATCGACTGCGCGGCGGCAATCGCCAGCCCATCCGCTCGCCGTTCGCCGACATCCACCACCCCACGCAGAGGAAGGGCGTCGCCCGGCTCGAGGACGTGCTCCGCGACAAGGGGCTCGCGAACTACTACGGCGATCTCGCCGGCACCGGCCTCTCGCACGTCGCGTTCGCCTGGACGTTCACGACGCAGCCCACGCACGAGGACATGGTCCTCCTTCGCGACGGCCTCTACGGGCACGGTCCCTTCGCGCGCTTCGCGAACGACTTCCCCGCGGTGTTCGACGTCAAGCAAATGGCCGGCCCGAACCCGCAGGGCGAGGACCAGGGCAACCTGAAGGCCGCGCCCGCAGGCTCGGCCTGCGCGAAGCGCTCCGCGACGCCGTACGTGATCAAGCTGAACGAGCCGGACATCCGCGACTCGTTCGAGCAGCTCTTCAAGGAGGTCTTCGGTCTCGACGCCGGCGATCTCGCGGCGGTGAAGAAGGGGTTCGACAACATCGATCACATCGTCGTCGGCTCGTATAAATCGCCGTACCTGATGGGCGACCCCGCGTCGCGCAACCCGGACACGCGCTTCCATCTGGACTTCCGCACCGGTGCCGGCGACGTGCAGCCCGACACCATCCAGTGGTTCCTCTCCGTCCCGAAGGTGAAGCCGGGCGGCAAGGGCGGCCCCGCCCCCGTCGCGTTCTGGGGCCACGGCGTCACGGGTCACTCCGACGAGATCCTCTTCTACGCGGGGGACTACGCCAAGCAGGGCATCGCGCTCTTCGGCTACAACAACCCCGAGCACGGCCTCGTGTTCAGCGAGAGTGACGAGACGCTCGCGTCGGCGCGGCTGTCGCTCAACTGCCTCGTGCCGTTCCTCGGCGCGTTCAAGAACGGGCGCGCGCACGATCTCAACGGCGACGGAAAGCCGGACAGCGGCTGGTTCTGGTGGACGTCGCACATCTTCCACACGCGCGACAACGTTCGTCAGGGGATACTCGACGGCATGCAGGCCGTGCGCATCCTGCGATCGTTCGACGGGCACGTCGGCGCACAAGACTTCAACGGCGACGGCGTGCCGGAAAAAGCCGGCGATTTCGACGCCGACGGCAATGTCGACGTGGGCGGTCCGAACGTCTCGTACTTCGCCGCCGGCGAATCGCTGGGCGGCATCATGAGCGGCATCCAGGGCGGCATCGATCCGTACATGGTCGCGGCCGCGCCGATGTCCGGCGGCGGCTCGCTCGCCATCGACGTCGGCTTCCGCTCCTACGGCGTCGTCGAGGCCGTCACCGGCCAGCTCATGGGGCCGATCGTCTTCTCGGTCGATCCCAAGGACCGTCCCGACAGCAAGGACATGTCCGTGATGGGCTCACGCTGCGCCCCGGCCCAGCGCTCGGTGCGCATCGTGGTCAACGAGGGCGACAACAACCACGAGCTCGAGATCGCGTGCTTGAACCCCGACGAGCTCGGCGAGCGCATGACGGTGGTGGTCGAGAACGTCACCAACGGTGAGGTCCGCTGCGCACGCACGATGAAGGGCGGGCTCTTCCGCGTTCCCATTCCGAGCAGCATCGACGACCGGCTCGACATCCAGGTCTACAACGCGCCCGACGTCGTCAAGTCCTACGACGGCTGCCAGGTGCTCGCCGATGCGCCGGTGGGACGTCGCATCTCGACGTGGGAGCAGGCCGCGCTCCACGTCACCGACGTGGCGGCTTCCGACACGAACAAGTGCGACGAGCCGGCGGGCTGCGCGCAGTTCCGCGACGTCTTCTATCCGGTGGGCTCGCCGCTCGGCGCGCCCAACGAGGGCTTCGGCTTCCGCCGGCAGTCGCCGCAGCTGCGTCGATTCCGCGATCTGGCGCAGGCGGCATTCGATCCCGCCGACCCGATCGCGTTCGCGCCGTACTACATGCTCAAGCCGCTCACCGATCCGGACGGCAATCGCGTTGCGCCGCATGCGCTCCTCAACGTCAACACGGTGGGCGACAACTTCGTGCAGATCGCAGCCGGTCTGACCTTCGCGCGAGCTGCGGGCGCCGTGCCGTTCCTGCCGCCGTCGGCAGCCGCGCGCTATCCCGAATACGCCGACTACGCGACGCCGCAGGAGCTCTACGAGCGCCTCGGCCGTCGCACGCCGATGCAGTTTCTCATCGACAAGTCGGTCGTCGAAGGCGTCGCGCGCCTCGGCAAGACCAGCGCCGGTCCGACGTGCCGCGCCAACTATCGCGTCGACACCAACCTCTGCACGAAGCCGTCGACCATCGATCCGCTCGAGTGCAAGAACGCGCTCTACGATCCCGATTGGGTTAGTGAGGGCGGCCTTCCCTACGATGAGCCGCACCCGACGGTGCCGCTGCGCCTGGGGCGCGTCGCGAAGGTGCGCGTCACCGACAGCACGACGCTCGCCGCAGCGTGGGAGCCGCGCCTTCGCGGCGTCCCCTTCGCGCCCGACGAGACGGCGTGGTCGGCCTCCGAGCGCGTCGTCGCGCTGTGGAACCACTACCTCGTGCCGAAGGGCCAGCACACGTGGGACGTCGGCGACGTGTGCCGCGCCTGGGACTTCGCCACGTACGGCAACGCGCTCACCGCGCGCTTCTTCGCCACCGAAGGCCGCGACGTCTACTACCTGAGCCACCCGAAGACGCACGGCTGCCTCGTCGACGGAAGCTGCGATTTCTTGAAGTGACGCGGGTGCGCGTCGCGCCATGGGAGCGCGCTTTGACTCTGCCACGAGGAAGCAAAGATGGTGGCCGCACACCGTCATACGGCCATCAATCCCCGCTTGCTCATCGAGGTGCTCAGCCTTTTATACCAAAACCGAGACGGCATCGGTTCCGCGCGCGGACCACTCGGCGGACTTCGTCATGCTCTTGGGTTAGGACCAACGCGTCCTCACGGCTTCACCTTTCCCTGCGTGACGCACGTCGTGCTCGCCGCGGGAGAGAGCGTTGCGGCGCTGAGCACCGCAGCTCCGCTCGTCGTGTTGATGCGAATGCGGCCCGCGCCGCCGCCGCCGCCGCCCACCGGCCCCGGGTTCACCGATGCTGGGGTCGCGCCGTCGATGCTGGTTGCGGCGCTGCCTGCGCCACCCGCACCATCAGCCGGCTTCCCGCCGCCCCGTGCGGGAATGGCGTCCGGAGTCGCGTCCAACCCCACGTTGCTGACGCCGCCACCGCCGCCTCCGTTGGCCGCGAGAGTCCCCGCGATCTTCACGGCTGTCGCCTCGATGAGGAGCGCTCCACCGCTTCCTCCTCCTCCGCTGTTGTCGCCCGGGTTGCTGCTGACGGCGGGTTCGCCGCCCCCGCCCCCCACGTTGATGGTGCTCCCCGCGCCCGCGGAGAATTGCCCGAACGCGACGAGCTGCAACGCACCTCCGCCAGCTCCGGCTCCGAAGGTGCCCGAGCCGCCGGAAGAACCGCCGACCAAAGGAACGAGCTCGACGGTTCCAACGGGAGCGGCCGCCGCGCCTGCGGTCAGCGTCGCTCCAGACTCGAGCGCACCTTGGCCACCTTTGCCACAATACGAGCCGCCTCCCGCGCCCGCGCCCAACATCCCGCCGGTTCCGGTGGCCGCGGGTCCCCCCCCGGGCCCGGCGCCCTTCTGACTAATCTGCGACGACTGAAAGCCGCCCCCGTAGGATTGGTCGTGCTTCGCGCTTACATCGATCGTCCCGAGGACCGTCATGTCCCCCAGCGAGACGATGACCACCGGTAACCCGCCTGCCGGCCCATTGATCGTGATGTGGCCCGCCGGCTCGACCGTCAACGACTTCACGACGAACACATGAACTTTGCTCCCGTCCGATTGCATGAGGACGGTCTCGACGCCGCTTCGCCCGGACGCATCCTGCAGCGTCAAACAGCTGCCGCCCGGTGCGTCGGTTCCGGTGTTGATCGCGCAGTTGGTCGCGATGTCGGCGTCCCCCACCATCGAGAGATCGACGCCGCTGAGGTCGATGTTCGACGGTGTGAAGCCACGGCCATTCGGCGCGGCATCCTGGCCTGTTCCACCCGCATCGGGCGTTCCACCCGCGTCGGGCGTTCCACCCGCGGGATCAACTTTCGTCGAGTTCACCGTGCATCCGCTAGCCGTAACGAACGCGACATAGATCAGACCACAACCAGCGATGCCGCGAGCAAGACTTCGAGCCATTGGATACCTCCTGCGGTTGAAAGAAAAATAGTCGGACTAGCGAGACGTGGGCGCGGGCGCGCTCATTCAATCCGTTTCAGGAACACCAGGGGCACATGAAGGCCAGAACCCGCGGGGACCTCGTACACGCAAGTTCATTGTTGCGTTGGTCTGCTCGG
>JAYTOQ010001102.1:0-1636 GCA_043747665.1 Polyangiaceae bacterium
GCGCCGGTCATCGCGCGCATGCACCCCGGTCGCTGGCCGTACCTCGTGCTGATCGAGGCGAACGTGCCGCTCTCCGCGGACGGACTGCGCAGGGCCGGCGTACGCGCCGTGGCGCTTCTCGCCGGCGAGCTCGGCACCGAGATCGCCGGCGAGCGCAAGACCGACGCCGAGCTCACGCGCGCAGGCTTTCCGTCACGCCTCTTCGTGATGCCGAAGGTCGGGCATCTCTACCCCGACGACATGGACCGCCTCATGGCCGACGCGCTCGCGTTCGTGCTCTCGCACGAGCCTTAGCTCTGCGCCGCTCGTTGGCTCAGGGGCACGCGCCGCCGATTGCTTCGCTGGCGACGCCGGCGTCGTCGACCTTCGTGATGAAGCATCCGGCCGTGCGGCATGCAGCTGCGTCCACATGGTTCGCGAGCCAGCTCGTCACGCACAGGTCTGCCTCCGGCGTGAATCGCTTGTTGCCCTTGTGGTCCTCGTTGCCGCGGCCCTTGCGGATGAACGTCAGCCGCTCGACTCCCTGACCTCCGGACTGCACCACCGCGCGCATCAGCTCGGGCTCGAGGCCGACGACAGAGTCGTAGCTGGCCTGGGCTTCTTCAGAGGTGACGGATCGGGGGGTCGTCGGCGTTTCGATCTTGCCGGGAGCCGGGAGGCGCAGTCCGCCGTACCCGTAGATGCGCATGTTGCGGTAGCTCGAGCCGTGACAGTCGATCGAGCCGCAGCGTCGAACGAGCACCGGCGCTACCAGATTGAACTGCGCTCGATCAGGACCGATCGGGTCGACGGTTGCGCTCGCGTCGGGAGAAGAACAGGCCCCCAGCGAAACTGCGCTAGCAGTGGCGGAGAGCGCCAGGGCAAAGAGCGCACGTAGGTGGTGTGCACGGCTCACGGTTTCGCCTCCTCCAAGTACACCGGCAGCATGTGTGAGGCTTCGCTGTCCGCGCCGTAGTGGCAGAAAGCGCAGCTCCCATTGCGGCCGATCAGCGTTTGCATCTGCGTCTGTTTGCTCGGGTCGAGTCCAGGAAACGACAGCGTGAGGCTGACGGGAAACGTCGGCGACCACTGGTCGATCGAGATGTAGAAGTTGCCGACCTCGTTCGACGTCAACGTCCTCGAGGCACCGGTGGCGTCCGTGAGACCTACCGAGACCTTGTCCTTGGGCGCGCCGTTGCCGCGCGTCGCGTACACGGTACCCGCGATCGAGAACTCCGGTTTCCCCGGCCCCGAGCCGCCGTGACACGCGCGGCAATACTGACCCGGCCGATGCGTCGGGCCGGGGCCGACGCCGTTGACCTCTCCGCCCTGCGCGTTCACCTCGTCGGTGTGTTGCGGGTCGAAGCACGACGTCGACGTGAACGCCGCGAGCATCGTGAGAGCGAGCGCGAGTGAATGGATACGATTCATCAGAACGCGATCTCCAAAGCCGTGGCCGCGAGCGCGCTGAGGCGCTGCTTCACGTAGATGGCGTCGGCGAACGAAGTATAGAACGCGTCGATGGTGGTGGTTAGTACCAGGTCGTCGAAAGAGCCCGACTTGCCGAGCGCGATGCGGACACCGCCGCCGCCGCCGGCCGTGAAGAGCGAGCTCAGCTCTCGATCGCCGGTGCGGAGCGCGGGGAGATCGTGCTCGC
>JAYTOQ010001103.1:0-2752 GCA_043747665.1 Polyangiaceae bacterium
GCCAGCACACCGGTGCCCTCGCCGCCGAGGCGCACGCCCGCGAAGACCAGGTCGTCCTTGCGATACATGTAACCTACACGCGCCGCTGCGAGCAGCGGTCCGGCTTGCCACGCGCCGGCGAGCTTGAACGCGACGCGCGCGAAGTCGTCGCTCGCGTAAGCGCTCGACGCGCCGGTGGGGAGATACGCCGAGACGCCGGCCGCGATCACCGGGCCATCAGCGCCGGTGCGGTCGCGCGGCGGCCCGAAGAGTCGCAGGTCGAAGCTGCCGCGAACGTCGCCGAACGCCGGAGAGCTCGGCGCGGGATAGAACGTTCCGTCGAGCGTGGCGCCGCTGCCCGTCTGGAGCGCGACGGGAACGTCGAGCGCGAAGCGCACGCCGGGCGCGAGGACCACCGCTGCACCAGGATGGAGCCAGAACGAATTCTCGACGAGACGGGAGTCCTCGCGGCCTCCGCCGGCCGGCGCGTCGCTCTGGCGGAACGTGCGCAGCCGGCTGCCGTACGCCATCACCACGCCGGCGCTGAACCGCAGATCCCCATCTAGCTCGAGCGAGTCGGCGGCAAAGAAACGACTGCCGCGCTCGGCCGGATCGAAGCGCTCGAGGAGCGGCTGGGCATGTGCAGTCCCCTCGAACGCAGAGAGCGCCACGAACGCAAGCGAGAGCGCGAATGCGGTGCGGAAGCGCCCAAGCATCCTCATCCTGTACCAGAGACGACGCAGCCCTGATAAAAAGCCTGGGCCCAGATGACGTCCGCACGCTTCGACAAGGTCCAGACAGAGCTCGACTTCCCGCGGGACGAGAGCGCGATCCTCACGTTCTGGAAGGAGCAGCGCATCTTCGAGAAGTCCCTCGAGCTCACGAAAGGCGGCACGCCCTTCGTCTTTTACGAGGGACCGCCGACCGCCAATGGCATGCCGCACAATGGCCACGTCCTCACGCGCGTCATCAAGGACATCTTCCCGCGCTACAAGACCATGAAGGGCTTCCACGTCGCGCGAAAGGCGGGCTGGGACACCCACGGCCTGCCCGTCGAGGTCGAGGTCGAGAAGGAGCTGCGCATCCACGGCAAGGCCGCCATCGATGCGTACGGCGTCGAGCCCTTCGTGAAGAAGTGCATCGACTCGGTGTTCCGTTACACGAAGGAGTGGGAGGACCTCACCGAGCGCGTCGCGTTCTGGGTCGATCTCCCGAGCGCCTACGTCACGTTCCACAAGAGCTACGTCGAGAGCGTTTGGTGGGCGCTCTCGGAGCTGTTCAAGAAGGGACTCCTCTATCAGGGGCACAAGGTCCTCTGGTGGTGGGCGCAGGGCGGCACCGCGCTCTCCTCGGCGGAGGTCGGCCTCGGCTACAAGGACGTCGACGATCCCTCGGTCTTCGTGGCGTTTCCGCTGCTCGACCTCGAAGGCGAGGAGGGCACGTCGCTCGCCGTCTGGACCACGACGCCGTGGACCTTGCCGTCGAACATGTACGCCGCGGTGAACCCGAAGTTCGAGTACGCCGTGGTCACCGGCGATCCCGAGAAGGTCAAGGCCGGGTGGGCCAAGGCGGCGCTCGCGAAGCGCCTCGTCGTCGCCAAGGACATGGTCGCGGGCATCGCCAAGAAGCTCGGCACGACGCTCACCGTCGAGAAGACGCTGAAGGCGAGCGAGCTGGTGGGCAAGAAGTACAAGGCGCCGTTCGACATCTTCGCGAGCGCCTCGTCGCCCGCCGGCCCGCCGCCCGACACCGCATGGAAGGTCATCGCGGCGGATTTCGTCACGCTCGACGCCGGCACCGGCATCGTTCATATCGCGCCGGCGTTCGGCGAGGACGACTTCGCGGCCCATCGCAAGCTGGTCGGCGGCGAGGCCACCATCTTCTGCGCCGTGAAGCCCGACGGAACGTTCATCCCCGAGATGGGCAAGTACGCCGGCCGCTGGGTGAAGGAGGCCGACAAGGACCTCATCGAGGAGCTGAAGGAGAAGGGCATCCTCATCCACTCGGAGCTCTATCGCCACCCGTACCCGTTCTGCTGGCGCGCCGACAACGATCCGCTCATCCAGCTCGCGCGGCCCGCCTGGTACATCAAGACGACGTCGGTGAAGGACGACGCCATCGCGAACAACCGCGCGGTGCACTGGCTCCCCGAGCACATCAAGGAGGGCCGCATGGGCGACTTCCTCGCGAACAACGTCGACTGGGCGCTCTCGCGCGAGCGCTACTGGGGAACGCCCCTCAACATCTGGATCAACGACCAGAGCGGCAAGATGGACGCGCCGTCGTCGATGGCGGAGATCCTCGCGAAGAACCCCAAGGCCTTCGATCACTTCGCCGAAGCGAAGAAGAAGGACCCGACGCTGAGCGAGCATCTCGTGGTCCACAAGCCGTGGATCGACGCGGTCACCTGGGAGAACCCGGGCGAGGAGGGCACCTACCGCCGCGTCCCCGAGGTCATCGACTGCTGGTTCGACTCGGGCAGCATGCCGTTCGCGCAGTGGGGCTTCCCGCACGCGCCTGGCTCGGTCGAGCAGATGCAGAAGAGCTTCCCGGCCGACTTCATCAGCGAGGCGATCGATCAGACGCGCGGCTGGTTCTACGGGCTGCTCATGATCTCGACGCTGCTCTTCGACGAGGCCACGCAGAAGCGCTTCGGTCTCGGCGGCGCGGCGGGACCGCAGGGCTATCCGCACCCGTACAAGACCTGCATCGTCCTCGGCCACGTCTCCGACAAGGAGGGAAAGAAGGAGAGCAAGTCGAAGGGCAACTACAC
>JAYTOQ010001104.1:0-3116 GCA_043747665.1 Polyangiaceae bacterium
AGGGCGGCGGCGACGGTGAAGACCTTCATGACCGAGCCCGGCTCGAAGCGATCGGTCACGGCGCGATCGCGACGAGACTCGACCTCGCTCTCGCTGTAGTCGTTCGGGTTGTAGCCGGGCACCGAGGCCATCGCGAGGATCTCGCCGGTGTTCGGGTCGAGCACGACGATGGAAGCGTCCTTCGTCTCGTAGGTGCTCTGCGCGACGTTGAGCTCGCGCTCGACCACGTGCTGGATGCCTTCGTCGAGCGACAGCTGCACGTCGTGACCGGCGAAGGCGCCTTCCTCGGTGCTGCCTTCGGAGAAGATGAGGCGGCCGGAGCGATCGCGGAGGCCTCGCACCTCTTCGGCACGACCGCGGAGCTCGTCGTCGAGCGAGAGCTCGAGGCCGTCTTTTCCGAAGCCGTCCGGCGCGACGAAGCCCAGCACGGGGCCGGCGAGCTCGCGGCCGGGATAGTAACGACGGCCTTCGCCTTCGACGGCGAGCCCCTTCAAGGGCTTGGCGGACTTCTTCGGATCACCGAGGTCGCGGACCGCCTGCGCCTCGTCGGCGGTGACGCGGCGCTTCAGCCACACGAAGCGACGCTTCGAAGCGAGCTTCGCCTGTACGTCGTTGGGGTCGAGGCCGAGCGCCGCAGAGATGCGCACCGAGATGTCCTGGAGCGCGACCTGCTGGGCCGGGACCGTCTCGATGCCGCGCAGCATCTCGACGACGTCGCCGCTGATGCTGGGCACCTCGACGCTCGCGGCGAGCGCGGCGCCGTTGCGATCGTAGATGGTGCCGCGCTTCGGCTCGACGTGCAGCCGGCGCTGGCGCTGGTTCTCCGCGGTCTCCTTCCAGGTCGCGCCGTCCTCGACCTGCACGCGGTAGGCGCTCGACACGAAGCCCCCGAGCCCGACGGCCATCGTCCCGCACAGGAGACCCATGCGGAAGCGGATCCACTTGGCGCGTATCGGATCGAGATTGCGCATGTCGGTTACTGCGGACTGCCGGGGTCGGCCCTGGACGGGTTGCGGTTGCTGCCCGGGCTTCGTTACTGCCCGGGCTTGGCCTGGGCCCGAGCCTCGTTCGTCTCGTCCGGGGAGGACAACTTTCCGCCGACCGTCACGATGCGATCCGGGGACGGGGGCTCCATCCCGAGGAGCGAGCGCGACACCATCTCGACGCGCTCGGGCGTCTTGTAGCTCGCCGACTCGAGCTCGAGGACGCGCTTCACCTCGCGCAGGCGCATCTGCTCGCTGCGGGACTTACCGAGCTCGTAGCCCAGCGAGACCGTGCGACCGCGCATCGCGAGGTGCACGACGAACGCGCAGACCGTCGCCAGGACGGCCAGCGTCCAGTTGAACATGAAGATGCGCGCGCGCCGAAGGGTGAGCGGGGACGTCATCGCGCGTACTTCCCCTTCTTCGTCTCCTCCTCGGAGACGCGACGCGCGGCGCGTAGCTTTGCGCTGCGCGAGCGAGGGTTCACGGCGCCCTCTTCGTCACCGGCGACGAGCGGCTTCTTGGTGAGCGTCGTCCATGTTCCCTTGTCATGAAACGCGCGCTTCACCTGGCGGTCCTCGAGCGAGTGGAAGCTGAGGATCGCGGCAATGCCGCCGATCTCGAGGAGGCGAGGCAGCGCGGCGAGGAGCTGCTCGAGCTCTTCGAGCTCACGATTCACGGCAATTCGTAGGGCCTGGAAGGTCCTGGTGGCCGGGTCGACGCCGCCGACGCGCACCGGTCCGACGGCCCTGACAATGGCGCGACGTAGATCGAGCGTGGTCTCGAGCTGGTTGTCGCCGAGCGCGCGCTTCACGCTGCGGGCGATGCGGCGCGAGCGTCGCTCGTCGCCGTACTGGAAGATGATGTCGGCGAGCTGATCGTCGGAGAGGCGCGCGATCAGCTCGAGCGCGGTCTCCTCTCCAGAGCGAAGGTCCATGCGCATGTCGATGGGGCCTTCGCGGCGAAAGCTCATGCCGCGCGCGGCGTCGTCGAGCTGCGGCGAGCTCACGCCGAGGTCGGCGCAGATGCCGGCCACGGTCTCGATGCCAAGCGTGTCGAGAGCTTCGGCGATGTTGCCGAACGGCGTCTTCACGAAGGTGATGCGATCGCCGAAGCGCTCGAGCCTCGAGCGCGCGGCGGCGAGCGCCGTCTCGTCGCGGTCGAGCGCGATGACGCGCGACTCGGCGTGCGCCTCGAGGATCGCCTCGGAATGGCCGCCTCCGCCTACCGTTGCGTCGACATAGATGCCGGCGCGGGGGGCGAGCGCATCGGTCACCTCCGTCTTCATCACGGTCGCATGGACGAAGTCGGGCATGTCGGCCTCCTCTCCCGTCTCTTCCGTCCAGATCCACTCTGCGGCCGCCTCGGCGACCACGCCGGGAAGCGCGAGCTGCGGGTGTCCGCTCATGAGCGCAGCCCCGTGCTCATAGGCCCAGCTCCGCGAGGCGAGCGCTGATCTGCTGGCGCTCGTCGGCGTCGGTCTCGAAGAACTTCTTCCAGGCCTGGGCGTCCCAGAGCTCGGCGTACTTGCCGTTGCCGGCCCACAGCACGTCCTTCTTGAGGTGCGCGTGGTCGCGCAGCGTCGGCGGTACGAGGATGCGACCGGAGTCGTCGACCTCGCACTCGATCGCGCCAGACACGTAGATGCGCTTCAGCTTCTGCACCGCGCTGTCGAACTGCGGGAGCTTGGCGAGGCGCTCCTCGAACGCGGCCCACTCCGGCGCGGTGTACGCGACGAGGCACGGGTCGAGCGCGCTCGTGAGGATGACGCGCCGCTCGCCGATCGACGACAGCACGTCGCGATAGCGCGCAGGCAGGCTCGTCCTGCCCTTCGCGTCGATCGTGTGCTCGTAACGGCCGCGGAACATCGACGAGGCGCCCTCGCGCTACGTGGTGGGTTGCAGCTCCCGAGGGGCGTCCATGCCGATTTTTGGCACTTTCCGCCACTTCTTCCCACGTAACAGCGCCAAGGTATTAATGTGCAACGCGTCTGTCAATAATTTCCACGACGTAGCTCGGTTGCGCGCGCGTTCGCCGGCGACTTCGATAAGTAGAGGAGCGCCGTGCGCGGCGAAGCTGCGTCCACCCGGCACACCGCAGGATGACCAGGGCTTTCGTCGCGCCGCGCACAGG